>SUVZ01000431.1 GCA_015061765.1 Lentisphaerota bacterium | reverse complement strand
ATCAGTCCGAAGCGTATTCTCATTTTCAAGATATAAGCAATTCCCACGTTTGGTGTTCAATTCTCACAAATTATAGAAGCAACTGGAGACCGAAAACCACTCACCCACTCCTCCACCCCGCAAGGGCCAGTCCCCACAGAATCTCATTTTTTCAGGGGCTATCCCAACAAAATTCCTTTCTGTGTCATTTCAGCCTCCAGTCTCTTACTTCACCTCGAAAAGCGCGACTTCATTCGGATCAAGGACAATCTTGTCCGACTTAACGTCCCCACGCCAAACTCGACCGAGCCTGCCGTTGATCTTGACCGGACATTCCATCGTTCGAGGCTCAAAGTTGATCGCCATGACGATTGTCGATCCATCGGCGGCCGGATGTTCCGTGAACCCGACCCACGGGCAATCCCCCTTCTCGACAACGCTCTTCACACCGGCAATCTTTGCGGCCTCGCGAAGGACAAGATAGTACGGCTGGACGTTCTCGCCGGTGAACACATCCGTACGGGCGATCGCCTGCCGGTCGATCGGAGCGTTACACATGAGCATGGTCCCCTTGCCGTTCTTAAACTTGGTGAATACGGGTTCGCCGGAGGCTGTCTTGCACAGCACTTCAGCCTCGGCGGGGAGCATCCTGCAGGTGATTTCGTCGTTGACAGAAATGCGTCGGCCATCAAGCGTGAAAGATTTTTCGCATGGAGCTTGGCAGCAATAGTCGATCTTAACGCCGGCCTGTTCGCGGATATGCGTATAGCGGGCGCTGCCGGAATATATAAGGAGCACGGTTGCACCGGACTTGGCCTTTTCGAAGAAGCGTCTCTGCGCAGGATAGGAATAACCGTCGCAGGTTTCAGGCGAAACGACAATGTAGAAACCGGAATCGGGCAAATTCTTTTCCGCCCCCGCAAACATCGGGTTGAAGCCTGCCTGACGGGCAAGGATATACGCGCCGAAGCCGGGAATCCATCCCGCCTCCTTTTCCGGAACTATTATGACCGCATCCGTTTTCGCCTTGGGAAGCTTGCGGAACGGAAGCGATGCACGGAAGCGCTGAAACGCATCCATCTCAAGCATAATCGCCTTTGGAGTGAGATCCTGACGGAGCATGCCGAGTTCGCGTTCGTACGGGGTGAGACTGTAGGGAGGGAAGTCCAACACCTCCTGATCGGAATTGCACCACCAGAGGCAACCCTTAAGATCGTTCGCCCACGCACTGAACATTGTGGTGCGCATGCCAGCCGCAGTACGTTCATCCGAGACGCAGCTCGTGCCGATATTGCCTATCTCCTCAACGAAGCATGGTCTGCCGCCGAGATCCCGGTAGAGAACGGATTCAGCCGTCGGATGCAGGGCGATCCGCATCGTATTGAAGGCCTCCTTTCCGCAGCCGCTGACATAGAACATGTAGGGATGCGTACAGAGGATATCGGAAAGTTCGCCGTTGAGACGGATAGGTGCGCTGGCCCTCTCGAACGTGGAAAGCCCGTGCATTCCGGAAACAATCGGCCGGGATGCGTCTGTGAGACGAATCGCCATGCCGATATGATCCATCCAGTTGTAGAACATGGCCGTACCTCGGGCACCCATGCAGTTGCACTCGTTGCCGTAATCCCATGCGGCGATGGCGGGGTGATTCTTCATCTCCCGAACGAAATACTTCACGAACCGAGTCTGCCACATGATCGCCTCCGGATCGACAAGAACATTGCGCTCTTCGAACACGGGCGGCACAAACTGGCGTCCCGACATCCACCCTGTCACAATTCCGACAATGAGCTTGATATCGTGTTTCTGCGCCATGTCGCAGAACTGGCGGAAGCGCTTCATCATCTCGTCATCCACTCCAGCCCAGTTGGGCAGCGGTTTGTTGTCCCTAAACCGGTAGCTGCGGTAGTTGCCGCCCGCGAAACAGTCTCCCGTCAAAGGCTGGAAATCGCTCCAAAGGGGAAATACCCGCATCACACGCGTTCCGTAACGGGCAAGAGTCTCAAGTTCCTTGTCTACGATATCCGGACGCCACTGGCTCCACATGTACATGCCGGCATTCTTCGCCCAGTAGTTGCACCCCACAAAGAACTCTCCATCCGTAAATATGTCCCTATCGGCATAGTCCGGTGATGGAGCCGCAAAACCGGTCGCTACGACAGCCGCAGCCAACATTGCCATTCTTTTCATAATCACCTCTTTCTTCAAGTTGAAACCAACATTGACGATTGTATTACATAAATAAACAATATAAAAAACCACCTGAGCGCACCGGTTACTTCTGCAATCGAAACAAAAATCCACCCGACAACGCATATGCCGCACATCCGCCGAAAAACGTCACGCCAAGCGAACGGCTTCGCATGCGAGCCAGCCTGTTGATACAAATGCCAAGGCCGCGATTGACGCAACCGCGAATGATTTGATGTTTCCCATGCCGGTTCTTGAAGCAATATATTTCAGGGTTGAGCGTTCTTTTCAAGCACCTGTGCGAGATCCTGAAGGGCCGCGACCGTTCCTACGCCGCAGTTGGTCCAGTTTTCGGTGCAGTGAACACCTTTCAGAACATCCCTCATCACCCAGTGCGTCGCTATCTCGCCGTCCGGGCCCATAGCCTGAACCTTGACAATGGAGTCGCCGAGCGTCTTCGCCTTCGCCAACGAAAGTTCATCCCCTTCAAGCCTGTACAGATCGAGATACGCCTCGATCATCAACGCGGTGACGGCGTTGATCATGACGTACCAGCGGTATTTCTCCACAACGCCCGGAACGTCCACCCAGCCGTCAAAAGATTCACTCCAGTTGCCGTAGGGCATTCCGTCCATGGAACACACGGGATTCCACACCGGATTGAAACGGTGCCAAGGTTCGCTTACAATCCCTCTTCCGTCCGCACGGCACGGCTTGCGCCAGCAGGCGAACTGATCTTCCGTCCAACGGATTATCTCGCGGGCCTGCGCCCTGCGTGCGGCATCTGAGGGGTAGCGGGCGAGCAGATACCTCGCCGCATTGATGGCGACAACGGCGGCGAGGTCCGTATGGTTCGCGGAAGGTTTCGTATCCTCGAACTGAGGCGCGAAATCATATGTTTTGAGCGGACCTTTCTCCATGTATCCAAAGGCCTTGTCCACGACTTTAAACCAGCGCCCGTCCTTCGTCTCGCGTGAAAGGCGCTCCATGAAACGGCATACGCCGGTCGGCAACATCTTTACCGGCACATTTCCGTTGCCCTCGACAACAGGCGAGGCGTCCTTCTCCCACATCTTGAGATACCACGTACCGTTCTCAAGCTGAAGCTTTTCATATGTTTTCGCGATATTCACGGCGGCATCGAGATACTTCCTATCACCAACAGCGGCATGAAGATCAAGATACGCGACAGCCATTGAGGCCGGATATACCAGCATGTTCTGTCCGGCGTACTTCACCGAGGCAAAATTGCTCTTCTGCCCTTCCATCTTCCAATAGGTCGGAGGAAAATGCGCGAGCGGCGCATCCGCAGGCTGGGATATGGACAGCATGTAGTTGGCGGCGTTCCGGGCGATCTTCATGGCGGACTCCTTGTGCGCGGGATCGATCTGCGCGAACCGGATCATTCCGCGGATCAGCGCCGAATTCATCTTTGCGGGATAGATGTTGAGAAGGTCGGTATAGCTGTCGGGACGGCCGAACCTAAGAAAATGCTGAGTATTGGTGTGCGCAAAAAGCGTCTTGTAATAGCGTTTTGCA
>SUVZ01000430.1 GCA_015061765.1 Lentisphaerota bacterium | reverse complement strand
GCTGATGCCGATCTTGGCCGTTCTGGTCGCGGTGCCGTTCGCGAACCGCGTGTCGGATCATGGCGTGGCGATGAGATATTGGTTTCCCGTGCTGGTTTCGGGCATGTGCGCCTTCGGGTCTCCGCTCATGCAGGAATGGATGACCGACGGGCAGGACCGTTTCTGGGCGCTGAAGAAGGAAAGGTCCGAACTTGCGCAGATGCGTGATGTCGCGAGAAGGCTTGAGAAGATGGATCCCGGCGGAAAGACGATTCTCACGCAGGATGTCTATCTCGCGGTCGAGATGGGGCGCAAGGTTCCTGACGGACTTGAGATGGGGCCGTTCTCGTATTTTCCGGATATTTCCACGGAAGAGGCGGAATCCGTAAACGTAATGAATACGGAGCGCATGGAGCGACTGCTTATGTCCGCGCCGTGCAGGCTCGCGGCGTTTTCCGGATATGGATTTGCGATAGGCGTGCCGAAGGGGACCGAAACGCCGAAGGAGCGGCAGTCGAGGTTCCGCGCGATTTTGGACGGCGCGTACAGGAAAGTGGATTCGGTTCCCAGATTCGGACAGAACCACACCGCGCTCGATTGTTTCATTCGTTCGAATAACGCGAAATGAGGGCTGAGGAACACGTGATTTTTGCGGCCGTCGTTCTATGGACAATCAATCATTGACCCCGGGGCGGCAAAATGCTATCCTATCAGGGATTTTTTCAAAGAATAAAGTGTCCAATCAAGGAGAATACAAAAGATGAACATTAAGGTTGTTGGCGCTGCGGCGCTGGTTGCGGTGTGCGTTGCAGGTTGCTGCAAGAACGAGACACTGCTCACGGTGGACGGTAAGTCGCTCACCCGTTGCGATCTCGACAAGGATGTCGCCGCTCTCATCGAGGCGCGCAAGGCACAGATTCCCGCAGAGCAGATGGAAGAGGCGCGGAAGTCGTTCGAGAACCAGCTCGCGCAGAAATTCCTGATGGAGACGCTTCTTCTCAATGAGGCCAAAAAGCAAGGTCTTGATACGGTCACGCCCGAGGATCTCCAGAAGAAGAAGGACGAAATTGTCAAGGAGGGGGCGAACCAGCCCGGCGCCCCAAAGAATTTCGATGAGTTCGCCGCAAAGTACCCTCTCGGCAAGGAAAAGGCCGAGCAGGCGCTTAAGGATGTCATCGTGATTCAGCGTCTTCTCAAGAAGGAAGTTGAGGACAAGGTTGCAATCGACGCCGCCGAGGTTGAGAAGACTCTCAAGGGACTCAAGGATGCGGCGGAAAAGTCCGCCAAGGACGCTGCTGGCGCAGAGACGAAGATCAAGGCGCTGAAGGCTCAGCTTGACAAGGTCTCCGCCAAGGAAGTCGCTGCGAAGTTCGCGGAGATTGCAAAGAAGGAGTCCGGATGCCCGTCCAAGGAGAAGGGCGGCGATCTGGGTGAGTTCGCAAAGGGGCAGATGGTGCCTGAGTTCGAGAAGGTAGCCTTCTCTATTGAGCCAGGCAAGGTTTCTGATCCTGTCAAGACGCAGTTCGGCTGGCATCTGATCCTTGTGACGAAGAAAATCCCTGCCGTCAAAGCTGAGGGCGACAAGCCGGCTTCGCCAGAGAAGGTTCAGGCCTCACACATCCTTCTTACTGCTCGCGCCGCGCAGTCTGTGCCTGCCAAGGCAGATATCGAGAAGCGCATGAAGATGATGAAGTCTCAGCAGGCGATGGGCGCATATTTTGACAAGCTTCGCAAGGCGGCGAAGATATCCGCTCCCGGATTCCCTGAACTTGTTCCAGCGGAGAAGGCGGCTCCTGCGGCCAAGGTCGAATGCAAGGATGGCAAATGTGAAGTGAAGCCTGCAGCAAAGTGCAAGGATGCCTGTAAGGACGATTCCTGCAAGAAGGATGACTGCAAGGGGTGCGATTGCGAAACCAAGCCTGTCGCGAAATAAAGCACCCCAGATGAAGATTGCCGTCATAGGTGATGGAGGATGGGGCACCGCTACGGCGATGCTCCTTTCGTCTTACGGTCACAATGTCTCGGTGTGGGGACCGTTCGAGGATTACATTGATGAAATCCGTGCAACGAGAACCAATTCACGGTATCTGAAAGGGGTGCCTCTGCCGGAGTGCATTAACTGGACATCAGACAGGGCACAGGCAGTTGCAGATGCCGAGATTGTCGTTTTGGCTCTCACGTCAAGGTATTTTGCGTCCGTTTGCGAGTCATTCCACGGATTGATCGGTCCTGACGTTACGGTGGTTTCGTTGACAAAGGGACTGTGTGAGCATTCCCACAAGAGGATGAGCGAACTGGCAAAGGAAAAGCTGTCGCTGAATCGTGTGGTGGTACTGTCGGGACCTTCCCATGCTGAGGAGGTGGCGCACGGAATCCCCACAGCCGTTGTTGCCGCATCGGAGATTGAATCGGCGGCCATGCTCGTTCAGAAGGTATGGAGCGGACCTGCATTTCGCGTGTATACATCCTCCGATCCGATAGGAGTGGAGATTGGTGGCGCCGTCAAGAATGTAATCGCAGTGGCGGTGGGATGTTCTGACGGACTTGGTTTCGGGGACAACACAAGAGCGGCGCTCATTACGCGTGGTCTTGCTGAGATGTCTCGTTTTGCGATTGCCTGTGGAGCCAGACGCGAGACCGTAAGTGGACTTGCCGGGGTTGGAGATCTTATCGTCACCTGTACCTCGGTCCACTCCCGGAACCACTATGTCGGAGAGCAACTGGGCAAAGGTCGCGGAATGGATGAAATATTGTCTTCCATGCAGATGGTAGCGGAAGGCGTGTGGAATGCCCGGGTGATTAGTTGTGTCGCAGAGGAAAAAGGTGTGGAGATGCCTATAACAGAGCTTGTAGTGAAGCTTTGCTACGAGGGCTTTTCGGCGCGGGATGCCATCTCCATTCTTATGAACCGTACAATGAAAATGGAGTGAAAGGCTTTTGATGTTGACAATTACGAAATCAGTCAAGTTCGATGCCGCACATGTCCTTACTAACCATAATGGACTCTGCAAGAATCTGCATGGACACACATACAGGGTCGATGTCAGCATTCGTCAGGCGGATAACGACAGTTCAGACATGGTGATGGATTTTAAGGACGTAAAGCATATTTGCGAAGAAACGGTGCTTTCGAAGTTTGACCATGCCTTCATTTATGACGAGACAAGTGCCGGGGAATCCGAGATTGCCGCAGTTGTGGTGAAAAACGGAATGCGAATTGCCGCACTCCCGTTCCGTTCCACGGCTGAGAATCTCGCAAAGTGGATTTTCGAAGCCCTTAGGGTGCGTATACCTTGCATTCACTCTGTGCGTGTGTATGAAACAGCCGACTCCTGTGCAGAGTATTCGGCGTAACCAAGTGTCAAGGTGTTGACCGCTTGCAGGGTGTATGTGACGCAATGACATATTGTCACAGTGACACACTCTATTTGTATTTATCTTTATTTTGCTGATGATTTTATCAATTAAGTGTTTTGGCACGTTAATTGCATATATAGTGGCAAATAGGAACTAGAGGTAGTGTGGCACAGTAGTGTGCGCAACTGCTTCGGAAGGAGAAAAATTATGGCAAAAGTTTTAGGAATTGACTTGGGAACGACCAACAGCTGTATGGCTGTCATGGAGGGCGGCGAGCCTGTGGTCATCCCGAATGCTGAAGGTGCGCGTACCACGCCTTCAATCGTTGCGTTTACGAAGACGGGCGAGGAGCTCGTCGGTCAGGCGGCGAAGC
>SUVZ01000429.1 GCA_015061765.1 Lentisphaerota bacterium | reverse complement strand
CTCGCGGATCGGTACGGACGGAGGCTGGCCGTAGACCGTCGCACTAGATGAGAACACGATATTCTTGCATCCGTGAGCCGCAAGCACCTTCAGGAGTGTGAACGTGCCGCCAAGATTGTTCTCGTAATACTTAAGAGGGATTTGTGTCGACTCGCCGACCGCCTTGAGGGCGGCGAAATGGATGGTGGCGTCGAAAGGCGCCTCCTTCGAAACGATCTTGTCCAGTTTCTTCTCGTCGCGGATGTCAACCTTGTAGAAGGTCACAGACCTTCCCGTGATCTTCTTCACCCGCTTCAGTGACTCCTTTGACGAGTTGCAGAGATTGTCCACAACCACAACGTCATGACCTGCATTGAGAAGCTCGACACATGTATGGCTGCCGATGAATCCGGCACCGCCAGTAACAAAAACCTTCATGTGAAACCTACCTATCCAACGACGAACAGTTGGCGCATTACCGCCAACTGCCGTCCGTCAAAACACAACCGTAAACGACTTCCGACCATTACTTGGTGGCGGTACGGTCGTTGTACTCTCCGGTCTCCGTATTGATGCGGATGACGTCGCCTTCATTGATGAAGAGCGGCACGGGAAGCGTATAGCCGCCCTCGACCGTGGCAGGCTTCGTGACCTTGCCGGAGGCCGTATTGCCCTTCACGCCAGGCTCGACATTTATGACCTTGCGCGTGACGAGCTGCGGGAGACCGATTCCGATGACCTTTTCGTTGAAGAAAAGAGCGGAAACCTCCATCTCATCCATGAGGAAATACTTCTTGTCGCCCATGACGTCGGCAGAAACGCGGATCTCTTCGAAATTCTCGTCTGTGAACACATACGCCGTGCCGTCATCGTATGAATACGTGACATCGCGCTGAACGAGTTCAGGCTTCTCGAACTTGTCGCCCGAGCGGTAGCTGCGGCTCATTCCACCACCGTTGATCATGTTGCGCAGCTTGCAGTTGTAGATGGCCTGGCCCTTGCCCGGCTTGGAGAAGTCGAACTCCGTGATTTCCCACGGCTCGCCGTCAATCAAAAGTTTAACGCCCTTGTGCAGTTCACCTGCTCCGATAACCTCGCCCATTATGGTCTCCTTTATTCTTTTTGTTTCAAATGAAAAACATTCCGCAAATTATACCGAAAAAGCCTCGTCCGTGCAACCGTCCAGCACAATGGAACAACGGCGAACCGATTGAATGCGGCCATTTCCGTGGTATGTCCATTCAGCCTGTCCGACCACACAGGACAGACATATGCTATGCCAATTCGAGATATACACGCTTAGAGCTTTCAATCATGCGGTCAAACGAAAACTTCTCGAGTGCTGCGGCACGGATATCGCCAAACTTCATCGTGGACACACGCAATATGGCGGCGGCAAAAGCCCTCACCTCTGCCTCCCCGCTCGGAGTGTCCGCAGGAACAAGTGCACCATTCACTCCATCCTCAACGATATCCAATGCGCCGCCGAAGGCCTTTGCCACCACTGGTTTCCCCATAGACAAGGCCTCTGCCATGGAACGTCCGAACGCCTCTGGCTTCCTTGTATTGGAGGAAACCACGATATCTGCCAAAGACAGGCATTCGGCTATCTTCTGCTGATTGCCGGCGAACACCACCTGATCTTCCGCGGAGAGTCCCCTCACGAGATCACGAAGCCCGATCTCGACATCCTTGCGAAGTTTCTCCGCCTCACCCACGATGACGAGCTTGAACGGGCAGTCCGCGCTCTTGGCATTTGCATGGTGCACGGCCTTTATCAGAATGTCATACCCCTTGAGCTGGGTGATGCGCCCCACGCCCATGACAACCTTCCTGCCGTCAATCGCCCATTCACTGCGCTTGGCCGCCATGAAATCCCGATCCAGGCGTTCAGCATCGAAACGCCCACGGTCAATGGCCCGAGGTATCACGCGTATCTTCGAGTCGTCCAGCCCATAGTTCTCCTTCAGGTAGTCTGCTATGTATCTGGATGGGGTGACCGTGATATCTCCGTATGTCATCACTTTTGAGTAGCGCGAAACGGAATTCGCGCCATGTGCAAAGCTGATCCATCTGATTCCCAGCCTGCGGTTCGCCCAGAGGAACAGCCAAGCCGGGACGCGCGAGTGGACGCAGACAACATCAGGCTTCTCATTCTCAAGCAGGCGACGCAGTTTTGCCGCCCTGAAGAAATACGTGAGAGGATTCTTGGATTTGACGTCCAAGGCAACATGCCGTCCGCCGTCCGACTCAATCTGAGAAACAAGACGTCCTCCGGCTGAGACAACCACATTCTCCCATCCCGATGCGACAAGCGCGCGATTGACCTCCACAACGCCCCTCTCGACGCCGCCCTGCTCCATCGCCGGCACAATCTGAAGGGTTTTCATCTGCGTTTGTCCCAAATCTTCAACACGAGAAGCAACGCCAAAAGGCCGAGAAGCAGTTCACCGGCAAGATCAATGAACGTGAACAGTCTACTCACCGAAGCAGGAAGATCAACCCCCTCGTGCGCAAGGAGATGGGGAACGAGCCCCAAAACAGGCACGGCTATTGCAGCGGCGGTGAGCAGGATCATTACGATTCCGGGTGGCCGAATGGACCGCCCTATTGCAGTTCGGGCAGAATTCCCACTCTCAACAGACCCCGTTGTCAATGGGGTGACATGTTCGACAACGGCCTCCAGACTGCGTTCAAGCTTAATCTTGCCTGAATCAGTCCTTGGAAACGGTTTGTCTCGCACGACGACCGTGCGTAACCGCTTATACACGGGAAGAGTGTTGTTCAGCGCCGCAATTTCACGGCGAGCCGATTCCTCTGGAATAACCGCGTAGATTTCAGCCCTGATCTCACGCGTATCACCATCTCCGGACACAACAGCTTCCCGCATGCCAGGGAGTGCAAGTATCCGCTCCTCCAACTCCTCCGGCGCAATCTTCTTTCCGGATGAAAGCACTATCGTGCGCGATGCACGCCCTGTCACCCACACAAATCCATCCTCATCAATGTGTCCGTAATCACCCGTACGGAACCAGCCATCATCCGACAAGACCTTTGATGTCGCATCCGTATCCCTGTAATAGCCCTTAAGCACATTCGGTCCACGGATTAACAGCATGCCATCGTCCGAGACCCTGGTCTCAATCCCCGGAAGATCGCATGCACGACCTGCACTGCCCACATGCGGATCATCGCCATAAGTAGCAATCGAATACAGCGCGGTGGTCTCAGTCAGGCCATATGCGGTCAAGGGCTGCACACCGAGGGAGACAAGGCTCTCATATACCCGTCTGGGAAGCGGTGCGCCTCCGATCAGGATCCAGTCTATCGGCGAACCGAGCGCCTCTTCCGCAGAAGAGGCCCTTTGCGAAATCTTCTCGGCCAATATTTCAGCAAGCGCAGGCACCAGACATATGCAGTTTGCACGAAAACGTTCGACGGCATCGTAAAGTCTGCGGAAATCGGGACATACGCCAAGGGCAACGCCATGCGCCAGCATGAAATACGTCGCGCATACACCAAAAATGTGATGTAAAGGAAGCACCATCAGCGAACGGTCTCCACGGCCTACGTTCAGACGGCACTGGGCATATTCCGCAAACGCGGCCATGCCTCGCAATGTCAATTCCGCACCTTTGGGCTTCGATGTCGTGCCGCTCGTGAACACAATCATTGCCGTATTCGTCTCTTCCGGAGGCGCCATGTCGAATATGCTTCTCTCCCCCGCAGCAATGGCTGCCCGCCCTTTGTTTATGAACC
>SUVZ01000428.1 GCA_015061765.1 Lentisphaerota bacterium | reverse complement strand
CAGCCCAGACGGACGTTCCGCTCTTCACCGATCTTCCCGACCGCGACGACTCTGCGTCCGTCGGCAAGCGCCGATATAGACTCCGTCGAATCCCCGCCCGCAACAACGACACGCGCTTTTGCAGCCTCCGGCGTTCCGAGAACGGCAAAGCCTTCGTACAGCCCCTCCATCGCCGCAACAAGGGACGGCGACACGGCGAGGTCGCTTCCATCACGCACAGTGCGCTTCGGGAACACCCAGAAATCCCAGCTGTTGGACGTGCCGCCCAGCGTCGCGACGAGCGGAATCCTGACCGGCCTGCGCACGTCCGGCACACGGATCTTCGCCAAGGCTACGTTGCGCACAGGACCTACCGGCACTGCGGCGACCTTCACGGCTCCCTTCGCCTCTCCGAGACTCCATTCCAGATTCCCGCTTTCCACTTCACCGTCGCCGTAGTTGGCGAAAAGAAAGTCCGCCTCAAGCGTCTCGCCTGAAACCAGCACCCGGCTGTATTCCGCGACATCAAGCAGAAGACAACGCTGCGAATTGAACACCGCAAACTCCTTCGCGGAAAATCCGCCGCGCTTCTGCATCCAGAAGGAATTGAAAAGCCCAATGGAGGTATACGAACCCTGCTGCGCGACAGGCACGTCAACGATCGTCCAGAAATGATACCCGTCGCAGTACGGATCCTTGCGGGCATGCTCGACGCCGATCTTCTGCCAGCAGCGCTGAAGCGCGTGCGCTGCATCCTGCAGCCTGTCGCCCCACTCAAGGGACAGGCCCCTGTCCGCAAGCCATGCGGCGCGGGACTTTCGCGTGACAGGCGGCATCCATACGCCGGTGAACAGCGGCTCGTCGCGTGAATCGATCTTGATACTCAGATTCAGGTACTCATGATTCACGAACGGACGGTCCGGATCGAACGAACCGCGCTTCCACATCACCTTCGGCCCGCCTGTGTAGTCCGCCGACTCCGGCGGATTCACCCACGCCATCTCAGCGTCCTCGTTTATCTTCAGACGGTCCGGATCCATCTTCTTGACGTACCTGTGGAACGCCTCGTCAAACGCCTTCCCGCCCAACGACCCCTCGTTTCCGCCGGAATACGTCGTAAACGACGGATGCCGCCGGTAGTTGCGCCAGAGTTCGGTGACATCGCGCACCGGATCGAACTCAAACCCCTCCAACGGCACATCGCTGTAGTACGGCAGCTCCGGCTGCACCATGACGCCGAGTTCATCGGCGGCATCGAAATATTCCGGAACCTCGCAGTGAGTGTGCAGACGCACATAGTTGAACCCGGACTCCTTCGCCTTGGCGAAATTTGCACGGTGGAAGTCACGGTCGACCGGAGACATACCGGATACCGGATAAGTGCAGTCGTCGCCGTAACCGCGAACGTAAAACGGCCTGCCGTTGAGGAAGAACTCCTTGCCGCGCACCTCGAACTTTCTCACGCCGAACCTCTCCAGACGCGTTTGCACGACCTTGCCGTTCTCCACCAGTTCGACCCGCGCCGTGTAGAGGTTCGGACATTCCGGCGACCAGGGACGGAAATCAGAGAGAGGAAGTTTGAGAGTCTGCGAACGGGAGAGCGGACATTCGACGACTTTCCCCTCGACGGTGACGCGAATCAGTCCGGTGCACGCGTCCTGCGCGTCCACAGCCACCGTCACATGCGCCTCGGCGCACTGTGCATCGAAATCGCCGCGCACCCAGGCGTCATCGATGAAAGTCTGCGGCGTAGCCTCCAGTTCGATGTCTCGGACGATGCCGCCCCAGCGGTGCACGTAATTGAAAATGCCTTTCCTGCACGGCGGATCGCTGTTGACCTGCACTGCGAAAACGGCGTTGGACCCCGGAACGACAAGATCCGTAATTTCGTACTTGCACGTTCCGCAGTAGTTCTCGACAAACGCCGCCGGAGTCTCGTTGACCCAGAACCATCCGCGGTTCTTCACACCGCCGATCTTCAGCCAGATACGCTTTCCTGTCCATCCGGCAGGAATCTCCACCGTCCTGCGGTACCATCCGTCGCCGACGAGCTTGTTCCGGATCGGTTTTGGGGCGGAGTCCCACACCGCGCTCCAGCACTCCGACATGCCCGGTTCCCCCACACCCTGCGCCTCCCAGCAGCCCGGCACATTGATCTTACGGGCATCCCACCACTTCATCTTGTAGTAATGTTCCCACATCCCGGTGCGGAACGGCGCGCGTTTCATCTGCTTCGCGGAAAACTCCCACTCACCACGAAGAGACAACAAATTGCCCCGCTCCTCTTCCGCCGCAACCGCAGGGTTCACCACCGCAATCCGCCCTTCGCGTCCGCCCCATACGAGAGCTGCGCCCGCAACCGCAAAAACCGATAACATCATTTCAGCCTTCTCCTTATCTCACCACAATGGACATTCCCGGCGGTACAAGCCAGCACTGGTAGCACCCGGGATCAACCTTTCCGTCGCGGAGGCGGGGACGACCCTCAAGATCCACGGCATCGCGCATCCAATCTGCGGCGGCACCCGCGCCGAGAAGCGGAGATCTGTACGACAACGCCCACAACGGCTCCGCCGGATAACGCCTTGCCGCATCCGCAACCTGCCAGACGAACTTCGGATTTTCGCAGACCATCAGCGAACCGGGGGCGTTTGTCTTCGCGGAAAATTTCGCGAAATCAAGCCGCCCCTTCCGGGTGTCAATAATTTTATCTACTTTTCCGTAGTATGTGTTCGAGAAAATGATCCGCTCCTGCATATCGGACATATCCGCCACCGGCTTATATACATCAAAGTCGGTTTCATAAAATTTGTTGCTGTTGCAGTTGAGGATACAATTGACAAATGAGACGGTATTCGTTTCATCAGCCCCTTCACCCGGAACAGCATATGTAGACATGCGGTTGGACACGATGGTACAGTTTACGAATTCTGCATCGAAAGCAAGATACGGCGCAGCATAGAGAGTACCGTCACCATCAGCCAAACTGCATCCGACGATTAATGAGTTTGTCACTCTCGTATACTCGCGAAATATGTTATGCACTTTGTCCGGGACATCATGAATGACGCAACGGTCCGCCACACATGAATAAAGATCCCCTTCGTTTATGTCGCATCCTACCAAATACGACCTCCTCGCCGCATTGCCCAAATGGTAGGATATGTCCGTATGATGCCTGAAGTTCCGGTCGAATCTGCAGCCTGTCGCCTTGACGCCGTATACGCCCGCTGCATGCGCGGCGGCATTCGTTGTGAATGTACAATCCTGCACGAGGCAACTGTCCCAGGGCTGCTCGCCTGGCGGCAACGCCGAATCGTCGTTGTATATGGCTCCGCCAAACCCGCCCGTGTTGGCATTATTCCCTTCGAACACGCAGTTCGTCGCCACAAGACTGCAAAGGGCGGATGACGTGCGTTTCATGTAGATCGCCCCACCATATCCGCTGGCATAGTCGCCCTTGTTCCGAAGAAAAGTGCAGCCGTCAAGTTTTACGGAGACAGCGCCGTCGATATAGACCGCCGATCCGCCGCCCTCTCCAAGGTTGTCCTCGAATCGGCAATCCACAAGATTCAGCGGATTGTACGCCACATACTTGCACGTGTTGCCCCGGAACGTGCAGTTGGTGCATGAATACGACTGAGGAAGTATTGTCCGCGAAAAGCCAAGCGAATGATTTTCAAACGTGCATCCCTGAACGGACATCCCTGATCCGACAAGGTTTCTATGATTGGCATTCACGACAGTGTTATCCATCATCATGCAGTCCAT
>SUVZ01000427.1 GCA_015061765.1 Lentisphaerota bacterium | reverse complement strand
AAAGTCACATGGATTCATACCCGAAATAGCGTGGGGTGAAATGGCCGACGCGCATATGTACCACCGAAAGCAGGGGGAAATCAGCTCACGCGAATATGCCGGCGGGCTGAGGTGGGTCAATCCGTGGGGACCGTATGTCTGGTGGGACGTCAACACTCCGTATTACTACCGGAAGCATCTGTCTCTTGCGTCGTATGCGGCGGCGAAGAACATCCGCGAGTTTGTGGATCGGGAGTTCCCTCTTCCGAATCGTCCGAAACTTCTTTCATTCCCGAGCGGCTGGCAGGGGAAGACGTGGATTGCCACTCCGGAATGGATCGGGATGGCAATGGACTCCTTTTTCTTCAATCGTTGGGAAGGTACGGCGGTCTATTCGTTTCCAAGCGGCTATGACGCCCGCTACTGGAAGGTGTTCGCCGAAGCGACATCGCGCGCCGCACGTTGTGAGGATGCGGTGCTGGACGGTGTGCGCGCCGACAGTCGCACGTTTGCCGAGCCGGTTCCCGAATATGCGGCAAACTGTCGCGAGGCGACGGGGTTTCTGCCGCAGATAACAAATGTCCCGCTTTTGCAGACACCGTCATATGACCACAGAGGCGGACGCGTTGTCGGAGTCCTCAATTTCTGGGAGAAGGGCGAGGCGTTCTTCACGCTCCGGCTCGAAGGCCTTGCAGATGGCTCCTATACGGTCATGTCAGAAGGCAAGGTGCTGTGGACCAATTCGGATGGAGGCGCGACATGGACTTCCGCAGAGCTTGCAAAAGGGATCTTCGTCGCTGTCGGAGCTGCTCGTACTGTTGATTTCGCAATTCGTCCGGCGTCGGAGCGCGAAGAGAAGAAAACTGTCAGCGAGATGTCCGCAAGAGCGGTTCGTGCACTTTACAATAAGGCGCGTGAGCGGCTTGCGCGTGAAGCGGCGAAAGACAAAGCCGCCGAACAGGAGCGCGGACTTCTGTATCCGGATACGTTGCCGCAGATTTGACGTCAAGATAAATCAGGAGGTATTACCATGAAGAGATTGATGAGTGCTGCATTCGCCGCTGTCGCGCTTGCGGGCGCCGTTTCTGCCGCTACCGTATATTCGGTATCGGATAGGATTCTTATCATCAGGGTACCAGAGGGCGAGACCAATAGCGTTGTGGCGACCGATATTGAATGCGCCAACGATAACTTTGTCACCAACATCGTGAAAACAGGCACAGGGGCAATAATTGTCGATAAGAAACTTGCCGATTACGAGGGGGATATCCACATTGAACAGGGCATGTGGGTCATTGCATGTACGAATGCGCTTGGAAAGCTTTCCTCGAAAGCCGACTGCAGCGATGTGGGAGCGGTGTTTGTCAAAGAAGGAGGCTCTCTTGCGGTGGGCGGAAGCGACAGGGCGATATCCAATGTCGGCAAAAAGATATATATAGCAGGAAGTGGAGTAAATGGCGAAGGCGCTTTGACAATGGCGCTTGCAACTGCAGCCGGAGATTACTCAAGTGGTGTTTTGGGCCGCAACATCGAGCTTGCCGGAGATGCAACGATAGGGCATTATTTGAAATATACCGTGTATTTCACGCAGGCCAACACCTCGTGGAATCTTAATGGATATAAGCTGACCATCACCCATGATCCCGTAAACAACAGGGGATATGTGATTGGAGGTACGGATAAAAGCCAGATTTTTGGTCCTGGCGATATTGAGATGAAGGACGGCGCGTATATGATATTCCAGGGTAAGACCCTTATGGTCGGCGACAATGGAACAATAGCATTCAAGGACAGCTCCAAATTCGGAAGCACTGGAATGCGAGGCCGGTATGAATGGCCTATGGTTTGGGATTCCATCAATAGAATCTCCATGCAAAGACAGACTACGGCAGACGCAGTCACAAACCGCAACACATGGCACGGGCCGGTGCAGCTTTGCAGAACGATGGGAGTGGATATTACCGGCTCCGGTACGTTTGGATTGTCAGGTGCCGTATCAGGAGAGGGCGGTCTGGACTTGAAATTCGCTCATAAATACAATAGTCCGCTTCCTACAAATTTCGTCAATCTTGCCAATGCCGGAAGCACTTTTATGGGCGGCGTAAGCGTTTCTGATCTGGTTCTCAATGTTATGGAGCGTGATGCTGTTCCTCAGAATGGAGGCGCTTTGGCACTTACCAACAGTATCGTCAATTTCGAGCCGGAAAAGAACTATGCATTGCCGGACGGCTACATCCACGTAAAAGAGGGTGCCGTTATGTCGCTGAACAATGGCTCCGGAAAATGTAAGACGGTTGTAAAAACTGGACCAGGAACAGTGAACTGGAATTCCGCAGTCGGTGCTGATGCCCTTGTGATAAAGGAGGGTTCTGTGGATCTTTCGCTTCAGCACAACGGTTTTGCTGGCCTTATTGAAGGCGTAGAATACTTCGACAACAACTCTGAATGCTACTACGCCGCAGAGAACAAGAACCTGATGTGGACGAACAATGTTGTGCTGTCACCAAATTATGTATATGCCGGCAACGGTTCCTACTGGTCAAACAAACGGCCGGAATGGGATACTGAAGAACTTCTCACATCAAGTGCAACTGTATATCAAGGATATATGTGGAACCGCGAAACCACAAATGTAAATTGGACTTTCTGCTGCAGGGTGGCTACTGTAAGTTTCTTTTATTTCGATGGAGTTAAAGAGATAACAGATGGCGAAGCAACCAAGGCAAGACTTGTTACGATCGAAAACGTCACGCCTGGCCCCCATCCGTTTAGAATAGGCTCCTATGCGATTTTTGGAAAAGGCGGAGCGTCAGGAGCGGCAACGAATTTCGAATGGCCTAAACTTGGATTCCGTTGGGATCCGCTTGGTCGCGGTTCCTCGGACACGAACAATTTTGTGAAACTTGAAGATCCCGGTGACGGTTCGCTTTTCACATGGGCCATCCCCGGCGACGATGTCTTCTATCCTGGAACGGATGAATCAAATAAGATCGGATATCTGCCGCGATTCGATACGATTAAGTTCTCCGGCGGTACGCTTAATCTCAATGTGGGGACAAACGTGTTCAGGGTTGGAACGGTCTATGGTTTTCCGTCCGTGGTGGGCGGCAACGGTTTGGTCATAGCGGATAAGTGGACCGTTGATGCGGAGGACATTGCGGCAGGCGTGAAGATTGCGGACCGGAAGATCGATTTCGGCGAGGATGTCGAGTTGGAAATTGAGAATCCACTTGCGGCGAGATCGGTTTCCGGTGTGCGCGAGTGGACTGTGCTTGAGTCGACCGCAAATATAACCGGCTCTATTTCCGTCAAAGATGAGGAATCTGCAAAACGCTGGTCCGTAAAGGTCGACGGCGGTTCCGTGACGCTGAAGTACCGTCCGGTCGGAACAATCATGGTGGTGCGCTGATGAATGTGGATGTGAGACGTCTGCTTTTCGCGGCAACATTGCTTGCCGGTATGTTTTCTCATGCAGGTGCGACAGATCCATCCCGGTGGACAACGACCAACTCAGAGATGTGCCGGATGCTTCCCGGCAGGGGCAAGGATGGCGGAATGGCGATGGCTGTGTGCGGAAAGGCGGGCGGTAAAGCGAGCGCCTACTGGCGCGAACGCCTGCGTGAGTACCGTCCTGACACATGCTATGGGATCTCTTTCTGGTTGAACCGCCAGCGCACTGGTTCCAAGGTGTGCATTGAGAATGCGTACCATTGGGTTCAGTACAGTTCCCACATTACGTCCGGATGGACGGAGATGAAGACGGTGTTCAAGACGCCGCC
>SUVZ01000426.1 GCA_015061765.1 Lentisphaerota bacterium | reverse complement strand
CGCTACAAGGCGCTTGCGCGGAGGTTCCGTCAGGCGGTAGGGATATGCGATCCCGTGCCTGCGGCATCTGTCCTGCCGGATGGGGATGAGAATACGGATGCAGGAACGGACACTAACGGCCATGCATCAAAATGCGGAAAAGATGCGGAAAGCTCCAAGAATACGGAAAATAAGACGGCTTATGAGGATAAGCGGATTGTTGAGAACAAGGTTCGGACTAATTCTCACGGGGATGCTGAAGGTGGGGAAGCGCCGGAAACCGTAGAGAACAGGGCTGACATCGGAAGCCGGGCGGGGTTGAAGCGCGTTGAGAATATGGTTCGGACTAGTTCTCAAGGAGTTGGGGATGGAGGAAAGAATGGTGGCAGAGATGGTGGAAGGGATGGCATGAGGGATTGCGTGAGGGATTGTATGAGGGATTGCGAGAGGAATGGTATGAGGGATGGTGTGGGGGATTGCGGTAGAGAGGATTCAGATGGAGGTAGTGGAGGAGTTGTTGGTGGCAGGAGCGGTGGAGAATGTGCCGGGAGCGTGGGGAATGGAAGTGGGGGAAATGCAAGCGGGAGGGATGGAAGTGAAGGAAATGGAAGCGGGGGGAATGGAAGCCTGAACGATGAGGTGAGGCGGGTTGTAGGGGAGATTCTTGACGTCTGCGAAGGGACGTTCCTTGATCTTGCCGCCGTGCTTGCTCTCAGGATATCTGAAGACACCATCCCCCATCGCAGCTATCAAGGCGCATACTGAAATGACGGCACTTAATTCACTGCCACTGCAGTGTGCGGGAATGCAAGTGAGGATAATTTTCCATAAATTACGATTTATACACGGTGGTTTTACGCTGGTAGCACAAATTATTGAAATAATCTAGTTGTAGGCAAGCGCTTCGATCGCGCATGGTGCGTGAATGTTCATGGGCATGATATGATTTCCGGAAGTCATATTTTATAGTAGTCATTTTTATCGAGATAATGAAACTATGATGAACTATAATCGAGTTGCAGGCAATTTGTTGAGAATACGGTTTGGACTGGTTTAATGGGTGAGACTTCCCGTATGGCGGTATATTTTCCATCTCCGTTATTTTCATCTTTTACCTTCACATTTATCGCATCTGAATATTTTTTGATTTTGCATTGAACCTTTTCGTTTGGTTTAGCATTAACTTGTTTGAAGGTGTATAGTTCTTTGGTTAATGGAAATCTGGCAGGAAATACGGAAAAACGGCGAAAGTGGCGCGAGAAGGCTCGTTTCCGAGTATGGGAACAGGCTTTATGGTGCCGCTTTGCTGCTTTGCGCAGATGACCATGATGCAGAGGAAATGGTATTCCGCACATTTGCCCAAGCCATAAAGAAGATTAAACAATACGAACCCAGCGGCGAGTTCTTTGGGTGGCTATACGCTATCATGCTCAATTTCCGGCGGATGGATCTGCGTAAACGTCATCTGGACCTTGTCCCGGTTGGCGATCCGCGCGACATACCTGAATCTGCGCCATCGGGCGTGGCGGAAGTGAGACGGGCGTTTACCGGAGAAGATGTGCGCATGGCGTTGAATCGGATATCTCCGCTGTTGCGTGAGGTTGTACTGCTCAGATACTTTGAAGGTCGCAATGTGGATGAGATTGCGGACATGCTGTCCGTTCCCAACGGTACAGTAAAGTCTCGCCTCCACAATGCGCGAAAGGAACTCTGTGAATTGTTGAATGATGTTGACCAGTCAGCGAAAGGGGTGATGATATGACAGACAATGAATTTGATGCGATGATGTCCGCAGAAATGCGCAGGATAGTTGCAGACAGGCGACTGCCAGACGATTTCTCCGATCGTCTCGTGCAGTCTGTCAGGAGAACCAGAATAGCGTGGAGGCTAAAGGCGGTCGTCTGCATTGTTGCGATAATTGCGATGGGTGTGGCGATTATGGGGTTCTCCTGCGGGGAAAGGCCTACTGGTGCGGTAGAACCCGCGTTGATTGCCGCCGATCCGCCGGCAGGAACAACTGAGGTGTCCAGCTGGTTTCTTCTTGGATATCTCCGCGAATGCTTCAAACGAAACAGAACAAACAAAAAGAAGGAAGAAAAATAAAATGGGAATGCTGGGACAGGGAATCGTGCTTATGGTCGCCGGAATGGGGATCGTATATGCGTTTCTGTACATAATGATAATTGTCTGCGAGAAGGCAAGCAAATTCGTCTCCAAATATGACTATCTGGTGCCGGATGAACCGAAAAAGGCTCGCAAGGCTCCGGCTGCTGCCACCGCGAAGTCATCTGCCGCACCGGTTGCCACGCCGAGCGAAGGCACACAGGTGACAGCCCCCGTTCCCGGAATGGTTCTGCGCATTACCGCCCAGAACGGACAGGAAGTGGCCAAGGATGATGAAATCCTCGTCATGGACGTCATGAAGATGGAAACGCCAATAACAGCTCCTTGTGCAGGCCGGGTCACGATACTTGCCGCTCAGGCCGACAAGGTTGCCACAGGCGATGTGGTGGCGGTGATCGCCTGATGGATGGCAGTCGGCAGCTTAAAAACCAAGAAGGAACAAGATGAAACGCATATTGATGATGTTCACGTTGGCTGGGGTGTTTATTGCGCACGGCAATGACGGAGACTGGAGGACCATGCTCGGCAAGATGGGCGATCTTGCTGGAGAAACCGGCATTATGGCCTTCATGAACAAGGAGGCGCCGGACTACATCACGGGCAATTTTGAGACCAAAGACCGCGCGGCGATGCCCGATCTTTCAAAGCCCCGCACCGGATCCAACGTCGGTGCGAACCGCAACGGATATTGGGACAAGGACGGTAAATGGGTCGGCGGCTACTTCGATGACACAGGCGCGTTCGTAAAAGGGCATGAAGTGAAGATGCTTTTCGGCATGCCATACGGCATCGGGCAGCTCATCATGATTCCAGTCTGCCTGATTCTCATGTATCTGGCGATCGTCAAGGGGTTTGAACCGCTTCTCCTTTTGCCGATCGGCTTTGGCGGACTTCTCGCGAACTGTCCGCTTTCCGGGATCACACTTCCCGCAATGATGCATGACGGCGTGATATCGTTCCTGTCCAGCGGACTTCCGCAGATGTCCGGCGGCATTGTGGAGCCGGGCGGATTCCTACACTACTTCTTCAAGTTCGGCATCGACTCCGGCGTGTTCCCGATCATGATCTTCATGGGTGTCGGCGCCATGACGGACTTCGGTCCGCTGATCGCCAGTCCGTCTTCCTCGCTTCTGGGCGGCGCCGCTCAATTCGGCATTTTCTTTGCGCTTTTCGGGGCTCTTGGCTGTGCATCTCTCTTCGGCATGGACTTCTTCGGCCCTGGCGTCGATCCGCTCAAGGCGGCGGCATCCATCGGCATCATCGGCGGCGCCGATGGCCCTACCGCAATCTGGCTCACGTCGCGCCTTGCACCTGACCTTCTCGGCGCAATCGCTGTCGCGGCGTACTCCTACATGGCGCTTGTGCCGATCATCCAGCCGCCGATCATGAAGATGCTCACGTCGAAGGAGGAGCGTCTCATCAGGATGCCGCAGCTCCGCGAAGTCACGAAGCTCGAGAAGATATGCTTCCCGCTCACGGTTCTTCTTCTCTGCGCGATTCTCCTTCCGTCCGCCGTGCCGCTCATCGGTGCTCTCATGCTCGGCAACCTTGCAAAGGAGATAGGTCCGTCGGTCGGCCGCATCGCGGATACGATGGCCAATGCGCTCATCAACATCGTCACGATCATGCTCGGGCTATCCGTCGGCTCCAAGCTTGCG
>SUVZ01000016.1 GCA_015061765.1 Lentisphaerota bacterium | reverse complement strand
CTCGCTTCACGCCTATTACGTTCCGCGCGGAGTCCGCCCGCAGGAGGCCTTTGGAACCAATCCCGAATCCAGGATGATAATAGTCACAGATCGTAAACACAGAGGACGGAATCCCTCGCACATAATCCCCCAGCATTCTGCGCATATCCCATTTCGCCTGGGAAATTTCACTCCACGCAATGTGGTTGAGCGCCAGGCCGTCTCCAGGCATTTCACTCGGTGCGCCGTTCTCTCCCTGCCAAAGTGTCGCATGTGGCGCATACTTGGCGCAAAGCGACTTCAATTTCTCGACATTCGGATAACTCTCCTCCGGAGCCGTCGCATACCCATGATAGATAAAACGCCAGAAAAGCAGGATGTCTTCGCCGAACGCCTTGTAGCACGCTTCGTTGAAGGCGGGTTCGTTTGACGCCAGCGAAAGCCCTGCGATGCGCGCATCGGGAATATTCTTCAGGATCGTCTTCGCAGTCCGGACATTGAATGCGACAATCTGCTGCGGCGTACGGGTTCCTTCTTTGCAAAAGTCAGGCTCGTTCCACATCGCCCAATCCCGTACTCGTCCCTTGAAATGTTTCGAAAGAGCGTCCACCCAGCGGTCCCACGCGGCAAGAGCCTCCTCCGAAACCGGAAACCCTCCGGCCAGATCTGGAGTGCCGCCGCCCTCGTAAATCGGATTGCCGTAGTCAGTCTCCAAGACGGGATTAAGTCCATGAGCAAGCGCGAAATCCACTGGCTCGTCGAGCCACGCGAAATCGTACTTTCCTTTCTCCTTCTCGCACTTTGCCCACCCGCCCTGGAGTCGTATTGAGCGGATACCCAGCTTGGGCAGATAATCCTTGTACGAAGAGAACTTCGTGAAATCGCGGTCAAGCACCTCGCACCCGATCATCCACTGATCGTCCTGCGAATCGGCAGTCTCCCTCGGCTTCAATGTGCCGAGCCGAATGAATCCATCTTCATCCGAACCAACGGCAGACCATACACCCGAAGAACAGAAAATGAACGCAACAACACAAAACCAACGACCCAAAAAAACATTCTCTCCTTGCATGTTTATCCTCCTTTGCTACTGCGAGCAGTCATTGTTACCTCTTGACATTAAAATCGCCGACTCCGACTGCGGACCACGGCGCACCCCTGACATGATTGAAAATGTTTCCCTCAAGGGAAATGCGCCCGTGCACCTTCGGTATGTTATTCTCATTGCCGGACCATCCGGAAAGTCCGAAAGAAAACCCGCCGCCGTCGACAACGGAGTTGTTGCGGATGGTCATATCCAAGATGCGTCCAGACTCGAACCAGTAGTCGGCGAGATCCATCCCGAGCACTGATTTTATGCAATGTTCAAAGCGATTACCCTCAATCAGGTATTTGCCACGCCCTGACAAACGGAGGTGGGGAAAATCACTGAAGCGGCAGTTTCTGATTGTAACATCAGGGTTAAGCGTGATATTCTCGACGAGATGTCCGACAAGCGGAACCCCTGACAGGTCGGCATCTACCGTAATCTCGCAGATCGCCGGGTTCGCAGGATCTTTCGCCACGGTGCAGACCCTGGCCGTCGCCAGTACGCTGCGCTCGCGCGCCGTCACGCATTCGATCATATCCCCCGGACGGTACGGGAAAAAGCCCTGTTGCGAGGGATGTTGCGGCCGCACGCGCAGACACCGCCCCTTGGCCGACACGATTTTCAGGTAGTTGCCGTGGATATTGATCCAGTCATCCCGCGAAAGGCCTCCTTCGCAGTCTATTATGGAGATCTTTCCATAGCAGTTGATGAACTGTACGATGTCCGCCGTCACCGTCACGCGCTCACCTTCGTGCGGATAGACCGACAGCCCTTCCACCTTGATGTTCCCACTCCGCTGCCCGACGATACCCATACCGCCGAAACGACGGATCACCACGTTCTCGACTGCCACGCCGTCACAGTCCTCAAAGAAAAAGATGTCTCTATAGCGTTTCTCCTCAAGGTTGATTACGACCTTCGCGCCGACATTGTACGGCAAGGAAACGCTCTTCGGATGCTTGTCGCCGTAATACGTGAAACGCACCTCACGGTTGCCGATATCTTCCGCCCGCACCCCTACGAACGATGCGGGAAAACTACCTTTATCTCCTGGCGAATTCGGAGCCATAAGGTAGACAACGTGATGACAGTCAAGCAAATGGAGCGAAAGCCGCCCGTCGCATGTCGATATCCCGTTGCCATCGAGAGAGAATGAGATGTTGCCTTGATCGACTCTGTAAGGACACACCCTCTCGTCGAATTTCACAGTAAATCCATCCTTGTCCTTTTCCTTTACCACGAAGCCCGGGCATGATGGATAACGCGTCGTCACGGTGAAGTTGCGAAACGTCAGTCCCGTGCAGTTCGTCGCCGCAAACGGGAACGTCCGACCGTGGAACACGAACGTCGAACCGCATCCGTCAATCGTGACGTTCTTACGCCCCACGAGCGGAAAGACTACATACTTCTCGCCGCTTTGGTTGTTAGACGGATCGAGCCACATCCTCTTGGCATCATTCTCATAAAAATGATAGGTATCCTTCGCCAGATACAGCGTCCCGCCCTCCGGCGGCAACGCGGCAAGACGCGCCTGGACAAGAGTCGTCGCGTCATCCGCAAGTACCACACACGCCACCGGAAATGAGAAGGTGACTGCTATGAACGCAAGGATCGCTCGTCCAAACGCCTGACGGCGAGAAAACCCGAAAATCGTCATCATAGATCCCTCAATCCATTGTACGCCGGGCCTCCGCCGGCGACATACCCACATGATTCGCCGCGCTCGGACGACGATACCCAGAAGGAATACAGCGTCCCGCAGTGAATGAAGAAGCGGAAGCGCACCGGCTTCCCCGCAAGGGCTGAGAGATCGCCGCCCTTGAACCGAAGTTCCGTCTTCGTGGAATCGCCGCGCGAGAACGCGGCACAGTCGCCGCGAGAAAAGCCGCGAATGGCCTTGCCGTCTTCGCCGACGATCTCCGCACACACTGAGCCGAAGCGACATTCGGCGTTCACAAAAAGACACCTACCGCTGAACACGACTGGTTTTGTCAAAAGCTCGCCCCTACCGTCCGCGACCATTCCCGCGAAGCCGTCGCGCCTGAGCGTCGCCGCGCCGATGGAGCCGTTGGAATACATGCCGTTTCTCGCCCAGTCCTTCCCCTTCGCGAGCCGTGTTCCGTCCCCGCGGAGCCCTGAGTAGTAGAACCAAAGCCTCTCGTCCTTTATGACGCAGATTCCGCCGACCGGAGAGAGGTAGCCGGTGTCCCACTTGCCGCTGCCCCAACTGGACGGCGCAATATCCGGCTCCACGCGCGGCTCGTATGTTTTTCCATCGCGCGAAAAGCAGAAGTGAAGTCCTGTCTGCTTCGGAAGCCCGGTCTTCTCGCAGTCGCCGTTGTCGCCGGGTGTGTTGTAGAGTATTTCCATGACGCCGAGCATAAGCGATTCGTAGGCGACCGCGTTGAAACTGTACAGCTGCCGGTTCCCCTTGTTCACGTCGGCAAGCCACTTCTCGGGAGCCGCAAATCCCTTAAGCGAATCCGGCGCGGCATTGTCCCCCGCAAGAGACCAGTGACACTCCTCCCCGCCAAACTCGTTTGATGCGAAATAGAGTCTCGAACGCGGCAATGATGCCGCTCGAAGGGAAAACACCCAAAGGCGGCGAAACGGATCGTAATACGAGGTGGAGCGGTCGCCGGAACGGCCGGCGAGTCCAATTTCCCTGAAGTGTATGCCGTCCGAGGATTCCCACAGACGGTCGTCGGTTGCTGGCGGCCATGCCGGCGGAACGTATGGATACGAGATGTGGAGTTTCCAGTCGGCATACGGGTTCTTTGCCTCATAGTTCGGCGTAACGCTCCAGCTGTCGATTATGTCATGTTCGAATATACGGTTGGTCCCGGTGACGACGCCGAGGTCTGGATAGTCCCACTTCACGCCGTCGTCAGATTCAGCATAGCAGATGTCGCCAAGCCAGTCGGCCTGATACCAAAGGCGGAACTTTCGCCGAGTTGGATCCCACCAAAGCCCGCCGTCCGTCGCGCACGTGAGGTTGACGGCTTCGCCTTCACTTGCGCCAGACAAGCCGTCCGTCTTTTGCGGCGCTGCGCCACTTCCTGGCCACACTATTGGACCATCCATCTTAACTGGTCTGTTCCAGTGGCGCACGACATTAGTAGTCGCCTCAACGAGAAAGTCATCGACAAACAACTGTCGTCCAGTCGAAATGTCAATGGCTGCAGATTCGACAAAAGGCAACACTCCTATCACAAAGATTGTTCCGCTCAACGTTTTCATCTCGCCCTTCTATTCCGCGAGCTTCAAAACAGCGCCAGAATCTGAACCCACAGTCCTGCCAAGTTTTGCGGAGAGGCCGGCCTTCTCATTTTCCGTGAAGCCACCGGCGAAATTGTCGCGCCAGACCAGTTTGCCGGCCTTTTCAGTACAGGAATAAAGCGTCGCGTTTGGCGAACTCTTTGAAAACCGTGCGCCGGTAACAATAAGACTCCCGCACTCATGACGAAACACCGTGGGATTGTCCATCTTGAAAACCCAGTTGTTGAAGTAGCCGCAATTGAATATACGAGCCGGGTTCTTAACCAGAAATCCTGTCATCGCCGTGTCAGCGTAGCAATCCGTCAATACGGCATCCGAGCCGCACAGATCGAACGCCACCGAGTTTTTAAGCATCTCCGGCTTTGCGCCCCAAACATGGCATCGCGTAAACCGATTAGACCACTTCATGTCTCGTATGCCGGTCGTATAATCCACCACGATAATGTCCGTGAAGTGCGAATCGCCTATGTACGTCAAAAGCCCCACATTTCCGGCAAGCCCCTGCTTGTAGCAGATGAAATAAAGATTGTTGGCCACAATCTCGTAACCGCAATCGCCTTTCGGATTCCCGCATTGAAGACCAACGCCCTTCCCGTTTCGAAACGTCGTATCGGACATGGTGAAGTGACGGAATCCGGATACATAGGCACATCCGGCAAGGCCGTTCCCGTCGATATCCCCTCCCTTGATGAAAAGATTGTGGTCGCCTGGAGTGCGCCCCTCATATTTCAGAACAAACGGCATTTCGCGAACGGCTTTCAAATGCGCCGACTTGTGAAGCAGGAGCGACGACGAGTTCGTGACGACAAGCATGGAATCGATGTTATATTCTCCGCGGGGAAACCACACGACGCCACCCTTGCCAACGGCATTAACCGCCCGTATGATGCGCATCGAATCGCCCGTCTCACCGGCGAGTCGGGGGAAATCCCCCACCGATACATCAGCCATACCGAAAAATGATGCGGCCAATGTAATTGCTGTTGCAAACATTACCATTCTACTTCCCTTTTGCTTTTTGTCTTTTGTGGTAGTTGCAAAACCGGTAGGGACGCGTGTCCCTACCAGATGTGATGTCTACGAGGTTTTGCAACTGCCTCTATTAATAGTCGTTTAGAATATGATCACTGTAAGACCACCGGTGACATTAATCTTGGCCGTGCGCGTCGGAGATCCGTCCGCAGAAAGCGTGACAGTATATGCACCGGAGCTGAACTTGAATGGTGTCACGCCCGTCCCTTCGAGCGCAAGCTCAGTGGCCTCGCCCGATGGCTGCACAATCGTCAACGTCGCAGTCTTCGCCGCGTCGCCACCCCATTCGTCGCCACTGTACGCAACGGGCGGCACATCGGACACAAACGTCCTCCTGTCCGGCCCTTCCTGTCGAGAGTCTATCCTGAAGCCGTATAGAGGTGTATCTGTGGCCACGATAGTGTCGCCGACTTCGCCGAACAGGGTATAGGGGATGCAGAGCTTTGCCGAGCCCCACACTGAATCGGTCAATTCATAGATGCCACCCGCGGCAAGCGACGCAAGAGAGGCCGATCCTGCAGTGGTTGCGTCCGATGCGAGGACGGTCACAACACCTGCGGGCGACGTCTGCGTCACGGTATCCCCTTCTCGCCACACGACAGGCGGAAGCGCGGCGATTTCCTCCGCGCTGACGGCACTGTACGTTGTACCGTCAGTCGTGTACAGGGAAAACGCCGGTGACTTGGACGAACTCGCCAGCACATCACCGACATCGGCGCAAAGCGCAAACGGCAACGCCATGACTACCGTGACGATCGCGCCCCTGCCGACAAAATCCATAAAACTCGTTTTCATCTTATGCCCTCCTTGCGGTGGACCGTTAGTCAACAACTATCGCCACGCGGAAACCAACGGCTCCGTTCTGTGTACTAGCGCCCCATGTACCACGGCATGACGCTCTATCATTTCTTTTCGGCCCATCAACGGCCCACGAACTAAATTGCAACGGAACTCCGGTCTCCCGGTTCGGAGTTACCGCAGCCCCACCCCAAGCCGGCACAAACGGATCAGATGCATTTGCACGATTAACAAGGCTCGTGTCATCCAATAACAATTCGCGCACATTGCCAATCATATCGTAGAGTCCCCAATTGTTCGACTTCTTTGAACCAACAGCCATTGTCTTATTACGATTGACTGCGGTAGGACTACCTCTACCGCAAACAACATAGTCCCAGTAATCGGCAGCATTATAGGGAAACTCCGTTGTCGTGCCCGCACGCAAGGCGATTTCGTGCATGATTGCCGTAGGAAGGTCAAAATAAAGGCCCGTCTTGAAATTGAGCCGCTGGAAGAACGTGCCGGTATTGGAGGATACGGGTGGGATCTTGGATGTGGAGGCAAAATCGCTCGAGTCGCCGGTTGGACGCCGCAATTGATACCACGATATATTTCCTTCCATAGGTCGGTGAGCAACCGTGTTCCCCGTCTCCGCGTCCTTGTACCAAGCCGGATTCGACCCGGTGATATTTTCATATTGCTTCTGCGTGACAGGGAAAATGCCGATATAATAGGCGCGCTTCGTAGCCCATTTCGCCTCAGAGTTTGTATCCGGATAATTTGTGTTGTCGCCTGTCGGATAGCCGTCGGCAGGAAGTGCGTCGGCATTCGGAAGCGAAGAGCGCTGAGTCCAGCGCGGCACCTTACGGAGAACCATTATGCCTTCTTTGTATTCCGCCGTGTTGTAGCGGTTGTTCGAATCATCCTGCGAAGCGAGAAGCCCTTCGTACGTGACCGCACCGGTGGAGAGATTGACGATCATGTAGTCGTCACCACTCGGCGTATCGGATGCAATCAGCCGCGCCGTCATCGTACAGTCCGACGCCCTCAGACCTGCGGGCGCGGTCCATGTCGCAACGTGCTCGCCGTCGGAGGCAGACGCGCCAATCGCGTTGCCGTCGATGGTCTTCTCGGTTCCGCCGATGTTCGCCGTAAATTCAATGCGGGCGAAGGTGCTTCCCTTGACATCCTGCGCACCATCCACGGTGTAGTAGATGTCGACCTTATTGTTCCAAGGCCAGCGCTGCGCCACTCTGTCGATAGTGATGCTCGCCGCCGATGCGCCCGTCGCAGCAAAAGCCGCGACTGCCGCCATGATCCCGTGTTTTATTCTCATTTTCTTCTCCTTTTTTATTCTACAGAAAGTTCTATCGTCTCAAGCGGCGCGAGGATGCGCGTTTGCGTGCGTCCGTCTGGATAGGTGATTTTCAGTTCTGAAGGTTCACGCCGCCAGTTGGAGGCGAAGCCGATGCGCTCGCCTTTCGCGTTCTCCCAGAACGAGGTGAGGATCTCGGTTGTCTCCACCTTGCCGCGCGTCCATCCGTCGAAGTTGACAGATGCAATGCGTGATTCACACGTGACGAACGGACGGATCATCTTGCCTTCCAACAGGAACGACGGATATTTCTTCCTGATCGCGTTCAGCTTCTTCAGAACGGAGACGAGTCCGTCGCGCTCAGGAAGCGGTCCGTTACTCCAAGGAGCCGGCCATCCGCAGACGATCTCCCCGCTGTCGTTAAGGACCAGCGAGAACATGTCACCGTTATGGAAACCGCTCATCCACCGCCAATAAGCGTCCATGGAATTGATCATGCCGCATTGGTTGCCCGTGAAATTGCACATCCACTCGTGGAACACGAATGCCGATCCCGGTACGGGCCGCCCGAAGAACATCAGTCCCGGCATCGCCCTGACGTCGCTATACGGAAGATACGGCACAAAAGGCGTTGCGGCGGATTGCTCGCACCCTAGGATCATCCCTTTCCCGGCCGCAACCATCCGCTTCTGGAGCGCGACCATCGCCTCAACCGCCCATGCTCCCGGGATTGGCGGATGCTTGTGGTGCTTCGCGTAGCAGAGGAGCCAACCGCCGCCCATGTTCTGATCGAAGAACTGGCTGTAATCGATTCCGAACCGGGAAAACTTGGCCGCCTCCGCGACGATTTCGCCGACGCACCAGTCTTCTGCAAGGCACATGTCATAGCCCAGTTTCTGGGCATCGAATCCATTGCAGATGCACGCCGTAATCTCGCCCTTGGGGCCGCGCATCATGTGGCGGCCAAGACGCTCTTCCTCAAAGCGCTGTTCAAGCGAGTACGAAGGCTCAATGCTGCTGATTTGCGTCCAGGCCGTGCCCGAACAGTAGACGCCCAGCAAGTCGCCGCGCGCGTGGAGTGCATCGCGGAATTTTGCGAGTGCCTCCTCGCCGCCGTAAGGCGGCCATACGTACGGCGGCGCCCACGGTGCGGTCCCCTCCCAATGCATCAGAAGCGCCATGATCCGCGAATCAAGAAGGTTGCCATATTTTTCAACCGCCGGCATCGCATTGATGTAGGGGAAGAACCGGTTGGCCGGCATATCGCGCCCACAGTCATTTCCTTTTCCGCGCACGGGATAGATGAGATTGACCGGAGAATCATACATCCATTTCGGGCGATTGGGCTTCTTCTTGAAATCAGGCAAGGTGTACACCCAATCGCGGTAAATTTCGCAACCCTCCATCCAAGCTCCCTCATAGGGTTTGAGAAGGTAATGGAACTTTGGACGCCATGCGCCATCCGCATCAAGATCGCCACAGAAGGTCTGGAGTGTCAAACGGATGGATTTGCCGTCCTGCTGGTCCCAGTCCACCGCCTTTTGCGTATGGCGATCGTCAACAGCTGAAAAATAAAGACCTTTCCCATCCTTGTAGGCAGCCATAAACTGCATCTGGGCAAGACCCGGATAAAGGGAACTTCCGAACCCCGGTGCGAAGCGCTTCCTGTATCTGATGGGACGATACGGACGCGAATTGTAGTCAGTCACTTCGATGCCGTCCCAATTCGGCCAAAAGAGTTTCCTGTCGGGCGCAATACAGATTTGCGGACCGTCGAACCATTCAAGCAGCATTTCGGCGGGGATTCCTTCGACCGCCGGCTTGAAACGAAACCCATCGTCTGCCGCCGTCACAAGAACGCTGACATGCAGTCCGTTCGCATGCCGCCACGCAAGACGGTTCCCATCGCGCGAAAAAGAAAAATCGGACGATTTAAGCCGCGTCGGCTCGCCCTTGCCGTCCAAGAGCTGAAGCGTAAACGCCTCGGCGGCCGCCAGGATGCGTTCCGACCCATCGGCGGCCACCAGCGATTCCACCGCCCCGTTGGCATCAGAAAGGCGCAGGGTTGCCTCCCCAGACGTGAAATCAGCAGCCAAGGATGTTCCTGACGCGCACGCAACCGCGCCAAACAGAAGCATCGATTTGATGTACAACATTTGCATAACGGCTTGAATTATATCCTATCGCCATATTTTGAAACAAGAGTAATATGATTGTTATCACGCAAGAATAATGTTTGTTTTCAAGCAACATCCTGTTTGCGCGCCCGGTCGGTCTGTGGTACAATACGCCCCGAAAATCGCACAGAAGAGAAATGGGAAAATCAATCAAAAAACAAAAGAAAATCATGATTGTGCTGCGCCTGTCCGGTGCGGCCGGTCGCGACATTCTCTCCGGGATCTTCTTCTTTACGCGAAACCACCCCAATTGGAGAACGCGGATATTCCAAATGCCGGACGAACTCACACCGGAGATATTCACGGCCCTCAGGAATGACGGCTATGACGGAATAATCGCCAGTGAGCCGGGGCAGGACACAACCGCACGCCTCATACGTGATTCCGACATACACGTCTCCTTCATCGGCGATCCGGGTCCGATTCTCTCCCAAAGAAAGTCGCACATCGCCTTCACACATAATGACGACGAATTCATCGGCCATATGGGAGCACGATACCTTGTCTCGCTCGGGGCACACCGGACATACGGTTTCGTTCCCACGGTTTCATGCCAATACTGGAGCGCGGCACGACTCAAAGGATTCAAGGAAGAACTGGAAGCACGAGGCCTTGCAACAGATATTTTCAGTTCTCCAGGGATGGTTGGCAGCAACAAAGATCTTGCCGCACTGAGGGAATGGCTGATCGCGTTGCCAAAACCTGCCGCCGTGATGACTGCGTGGGATACGCGCGCCACGCAAGTGCTGAGCCTGTGCAAGGATGCCCGCATCAAGATTCCCCAACAGATTGCGGTTCTCGGAGTCGACAACGACGAACTGCTCGACGAATCTTGCACGCCTCCTCTCTCGAGCATCATGCCAAACCACGAAAAAATCGGATATGTGGCGGCCCGTTCTCTCGAGCAACTGATGTCCGGACGCGGCGAGGATACTCCGCCTCCATTTCTGGCGCGTCCTCTGAAGATCGTCGAGCGCGAATCGGCGGTCGTATCGTCACCGGCCGCGCATCTTCTTACGCGAGCCACCGACTTCATCAGAAAAAACGCCACCAAAGGCATCAAGGTAAATGACGTAGCGGAATTTCTCGGCATTTCAAGACGGCTCGCCGACCTCAGATTCCAGCAATTCAACGGCGAATCGATAAACGAAACCATCACGTATTACAAACTCGAATCAGTGAAAAAGCTTCTCGCGACCACATCACGCCCGATCAAAATTGTGTCCGAAGCTTGCGGCTACAAGGATTGCTCTTACCTGAAAACGCTTTTCAAACGCCGATTCGGCATAACCATGCGCGAATGGCGTGCGCAAAACTCGCACAAATAACGCGCGACAGGATTCTGTAGGGACAGCCCTTCAAAACACATGACAGGCGGCGGGAAATTGAAATCCGCTATCGCCCGGCCTGGTCAACCGACAAAAAAAAAACGCCCCCCGGCGCAATGCCGAAAGGCCGCCTTGCGCGGTCCAACTTCTTGAAAAATTGGGTCGTTCCGGTACGCCGCCACGAATGGATTTAAAACGTTGTCCGTTAGAATCCAGTCGAAGTTGGAAGTCGAAGATGGGAACCTGAAACCCGAAACTAGAAACCAGAAACACAACTGTTTGTCAAGTCCAACGATGGAATGGTCTAAGCCCATTGCTTTTTCTTCAACTTCGACTCCCAACTTCGACTATCTGATTCCTCCCAACTGGCTCATTGGAGACTTGCACTCCAGATAACGTGTCACGTCCTACATACAAAGAAAATGCAACCGGGAAGCGCATATTTCCCGGTTGCATCCTGCCTTTGCGATGGAAGATCAGGAATACTTGATCTTCATTTCGAGGCTTTGCACTCCGGCAGTCGTTGGACGGGCGCAGGTGTCGAAGCGTACACCCACCGACTCAGGAGTGACACCGCATGCAAACTTCGATTCCATGCCCTCAATCTTGATAGTTCCATCCACATCCATCGTGACTATGGCATGAATCGGATCGACCCACGAAATGAACGGCACCTTGCCGCCGACCTTCGACTTGAGCTGGTTGGCCTCAAGGTATTCCTTGGTGTATTTGCCGTGCGCACGAGAGGTTCCAATCCAGTCGAAGTTCGCTGAATTCAAATCAAAGTACACAACCTTGTTCAAAGTACGGATGTGGTCGCGATGGTGATGTCCATTGATAGCCATGCGAACCTTGCCCGGCACAATGCGGTTTGCGTCGTCAAAAATCTTCAGCACGTCGCGGTAGTTGTGGCAGGCGTTCCCGGTCGGACGCTCGAAGCTCTGATGCGAGAACACGATGCACGGATAGGGAGAATTCTCAATCGTCTCCTTCAGCCACACCAGCTGCTCCGGCGGCACTACGCCAATGACATCGCCAGCGGCGGAATTCTTCTTGAAATAGTTGCCCTTCGAATAATGTACGATCTTTCCATCCCCGTACTGGATGTGGTTGGGATCCACAATAACGAATCTGAAACCATTGCGGTCGAAGAAGTAGTGTCCGCATTCCATGCGGTACGCCTTCAGCGTATCCTCATGGGCATTGCCATCGTCGTCATGGTTGCCGATGACATGGTACGCCGGCAGTCCGCAATTGTTGTAGAAATCCACATATTCCGAATAGCGTACAGGATAGCTGGTGAAGTCTCCACAATGGATGATGAAGTCGCACTTCTCAGCCTTTGCATGGTCGATGATCTGCCCAAGCCATTCTTTAGTGGAATTGGGAAACGTACCCGGCGTGTAGTGAATATCCGCAAACACGCAGAACTTCACCTTGCCGGATCCGGCAACCTTTGCGGCGGCGGAATCCGTTGCCGCCAACCCAGCGGCGGCCAATGCTGCCCCGCCCAGAAACGATCTTCTTGAAACACTCATGTTTTACTCCTTGCTTTCTGTTTATGTTCACTAACTTTCTTAAATCATACCCTCTGCTCCACATTCGGCAGATCGGACATGTAAAACTGAAAATCAACTTTCCCGTGAGAACCTGCGACGTATCGATTCCTCAACGGCGGCAAGTTGCGTGTCAATGGATGCGTCCGCTATTCCGGCGGCAGTCTCCACCGCACACGCCGTTCCCTTGAGCCGGGCATCCTCCTGAACGTCCACTTCGTCCAGAAGCGGGAAGTCGGCGAGGATGTCGCTCATGCGAGAACGCACGGTTTCGACCATATCCGGGGCGACACGCAGGGTGATCTGACGCTGGTTGCGGACGACCGCTTTCATCACCTTGCGGACGACCTGGACGACCAGCTCCCTGTCGCCAATCTCGTCCACACATTTCCTCAGCGCCTTCATCACAATATCGCCCATCTTCTCCTCTACCGAAGCCATGAACGCGGCAGACTCGTCGGCAAGCTCAAGCTTGCGCCGCGCCACCTCCGCCTGCACATCGGCAAGCCCTTTGGCGTAGCCCTTGCGCCGCTCCTCCTCGTACGCAGCCTTTGCCGTCTCGAGAAGCCGTGCGGCCTCTGCCTCGGCGGCCGCAATCACGCTCTGCGCATCGCACACCGTCTGCACATCTGCCGCCTTCACGAGACGCGCGGAAGATGAAAGTTCAAATGACTGTTTCTTTACGAGCAGCATAGTTCGTATGCCTCCGGAAATCTGAGTTTGAGAAGAAGAAGAACCATGTTGAAATCAGGGCATTCCACCTGCGAAACCCTACACCCTTTTTCGGCAGCCGACCGCACCATCCCTTCAAGAACATCACGCCACTTCACAAAATATACGGTGTAGCGGAACACATCCGGATAGACGCCCGGATACTCGGCCTTGAGTTCACGAACCTTCTCCCCGTCCACGACCTTGCGCCAGCCATCAGCGGCGGCAAGCGCCTCCATCCACTTGCCAATTGAGGCCCGGGTAGCCTCATCAAGAAGCTTAAGACGAGAGGGATCCTTAGCGGGAAACAGTTCGAATTCGCCGCCGGCGGCAAGATACGCCTTGACCTTCGGCCATAGCTTCGCATTGCCTATGAGTTCGCGCGCCTGTGTCACCGAGCAATCCATGACCGGCCTTTCCCTTTGCGCGATTCAAGGAAGCGTCTCCACCTCTTCGTACTCTCGGCGGCACGCCCCACCATCGCAAGCGCACGCGTTTCAAGAACAGCCTCTGCCCGGGCAAGTTCCGGAGGAAAATCCGCAGCCCGCAAAACCTTCAATGCCTCGAAACCCTCATGTCCGGCAAGCATCAGCTCCACAAGCGCCGCCGCTGAAACACCATCTCGCGGATCCGCCTCGACAAGTGCCTCGACAAGCGCACGGGCACGGGCGGGCTGTCCATGCCGAACGAAGAGCCACGCGGCAGTCAAAAGGAACTGGCGTTCTTCAGCATTCATGCAACACAACCTCCGTACCGCATCTTGTGTGCGGCACTGATTTCAATCACTGTCAAAGCTGCTTTCTTCATGTTCCGTATCGATTGCATTGCCAATAACGCCATGCCTCACGGCAATCAGAATGCAACCCATTCCTTAACACCGCGAATTATATCAAAAAACATCTCCCCACACACAATCACACGCCCATGTGCATTCAATTGGAATTCAATTGTGGCCGTTGAATAAACTGGTAGAGACGCACATCCCGAACGTCCGCGGTCACGTGGAACACGTGACTCCAGCCATTGCAACTTCCTCAATCAACAGAGTCTTCAATGAAAATAAATTCATAACCATGTTCATGGGCAAAGCGCACAGCCGTCCGTGTCTTCTCCATCGAAACTGGATCATATCCGAAATAGTCCTTAAAATAACGCTGCTCATGCGTGCCAAAAAGAAAAAAATCCTTATCCAGCTGACATTGCGCAGTTCTCTCAATATCCTCTAGCTTTTGCAGGTTTAGCATAGGCATCACCACAAATTTCTTGAATTGCAGTCCCGTATCGCGGTCATACACTGACCTGAAAGTGCCGAGTGTCATCTCTGCCTGCTCTGGTGATACATGATTATAAGAACAGATTGACGAATTTATAGAATCATCACCCATTCCCCGCCAATAAAGTGCGGCTTCGGGCACCCGTCGGTTCATCAATCGATCTGCATGACCGTACGGTAGACACGAAGGATCTCCACTATAGGCATAGCGGAGACCATGAGTGGCAGACACCACCTTCACACCTCGATTCGCAAGGGCGCGACAGCCATCCTTGCTGACCGGCAGCCAATGCGGCACGACCGCCCTTGCAAACATGCCCTCTCCGGCGAAACGCTGTACTTCACCGGAAATCATATCATACAGCCGCCCCATGTCAGAATAGCTGATGTTCACAAATGGGTAATCAGGGAATTCCTGGAGAGAATGAAAACCAAGTTTCAGCCAATCCCTGTTCGCCTGCCATTCCGCCTTATAGGCATCGGTCATATCAGCAAGAGTGAACCCATCCATGCCATAGGCAAAATCCATGCGATAGAAAACGTTCAACTGAAGCTTTAGACCATATCTCTCATGGCATTCACGCAGATGCTGCAGAAAAGGATGATCAAACATCGACCCCGGCCGCTGACGAGTCAAATCACGCAGAATGAAAATGACGTCATCTATAAAAAAGGCAGCCTTTTTAGAGGCACCATATTTCTTGCACATCCTTATTTCAGCATTGGTCAATATCGGCCCCAATGCCGTCATCCCATTAGCAAAATCCGCCGCTGATTTCGCCGCCGCCCTCACAGAAACAGATGCAACGGCACATCCGATGGTGCCTATCCCGGCAAGCTTCAAAAAATCTCTTCTATTCATTTTGTATCTCAATATCATTCCACACAGATATCAGACATTCAACTGCCCTTCACGGCTAATCACTCCATCTATCTGCACACCCATCTTGGAAGGATCAATGGTGATTTCACTGAGTGGCTTGGCAATCTTCCACGCCCCTCGTGTATAATCCGGAATCTCAACAATCTTGCCACCGGCACGGGCGGACTCTTTCGACACGCCGCGTAATACGCTCCATTCGGCCATGTCATACACGTCCATGTCCAAAGGCAACCCATTCTGAAAGCAATACGCCCAGCGCAAGTCCATCAGGAAATCCTTTCCGCCATGCCCCCCTACCTTCTTCAGTATCTCCCCGGCGACCTTCCACGCCTGCGGCCGGTACTTCTCACGCACCTCTAACGTCTTCTTCTCATCGAACCATGCGTGAGCACCTTTATCCCCGACCTTTTCCTCCCAAGCCATCCTGCACGGTAACGGATACATCTGAAACGCCCCTTTAGAACCCGAAAGCAGTGTATCACGGGAATAAGGTCTGGGGCTCTGCACATCGAATTTCAGGTTTATAAGACGCCCCTTCTTCGTTCGCACCAACGACACATTCATATCGCTACGTATGAGATTGCGCTTCATCTGCCATGAATCAGCTCCGAATCTGTCACGCGTGTATCCAATTAGGTTTGTAGCCGCACTCCCGACAGACACGAGATAATCCAATTGGTCTCCGCGATTGATATCCATGCACAACGCAATCGGACCAAAACCATGTGTAGGATAGGTATTCCCTTCAAACAATTCGCCAGGAACACTCTTTGACTTCTCATTACATCCCCACCAACGGCGTTCGCGCAAATCATGGATATATCCACATTCCGCATATGAAAGGTCTCCCAATTTCCCAAGGCGGGAGAGATTGAACATCAACATCTCCTCCTCGCCGTATATTGTGTTCTCAAGCATCATCAAATGCTTGCGCTCTTTCTCGCACGTCTCTACGACAGCCCATGCCTCCTGATCGTCGACAACCCCTGGAACCTCCACCAGAACATGCTTTCCATGCTGCATGGCATAGATTGAAATCGGTGCGTGAAGATGGTGCGGCGTCACCTGATAGATAACATCCACCAAATCGGAATCGCAGAGAGCCTTCCAGCTGTCCGCTTTGCCAGAGTACTCATGCTCTATCTCCTGGAAACCGTTATCCCGAAGCCACTTCTGGTTACGCGCCACCGCCTCTGGCTTAAGGTCGCAAATGGCGGTCATCCTTACTCCGGGGATACGCACAAGTCGCCGTACTGCCGCACTGCCGCGCGAGCCAACTCCTATCATCCCGACACGTATGTGACGAATCGGTTCGCACCTGAAATTCGCCATCGGAGTTCCTGCGGACGATGCCGCACTGACCGATCTGGAACTGCATATCCCTGACGCAACCGCCGCCCCCATCCAAGCCGAACCTTTAATAAAATCTCTTCTGCTTTTCATTTTTCCATACTCCTCACTTTATCGGATCACCATTATCATCCCTATACGATGAATATATCCATTACTGCCAAGCATAACAGGGTGATCATTGACACGAACAGCACCAAGCTGTTCCTCTGTTAGACTGTCAGCCGTAGCACCAAAGCGGATGGATCCAAGCCACTCTCCATTCCCATCAACCGGAATAATGATATCCAACTTTTTCCCATCACCCCACCGATGCATCGAAGAATCGGCAAATGCCAATGATGCATTCCTTCCGACAATAATTCTGGCGTCCTTTTCCAAAATCACGGAGTCACCAGTATCGTTTACCGTTCCATCCACAGTGGAGATCCCTCCCCCTGCTAGCCGGATTTTCGCAGCCCCCTTTTCGAAACACCCACTGCATCCGAGACGCACAATGCCCTCTTTCACAACCAGTTCGCCTGGAACTGTGAACCTACCGTTGAACATCATTGTACCGGTACCAGTTTTGCAGACTACATTCGTATCGTAGGGGCGCGGGCTGGCACTGCCGCCGGAATATTTTGCCAAATCCTTCTCCCAGACAAAATCTGCTTCATATGCCCCTGTCTTCGCCACATTGAAAATATTGGTGGCAACGATTCCGCTCGGCGCCATAAGTTGCGTCAAAACCGAATTGGTTGAAGGATATATTCCACCGACCGACCAGTTTACACCCCTTATGTCACGACAGATGCGAAACGACTTTGCGGAACTGGAGATGATTTCGGCACCATTGCGTAAAACCAATTTTAGAAGATTCGCCCCCAAATCATAATCAGCAACCGTATCTGTGCCGAGAACAAGCTTTCCACCATTAAGAACAACAGTTTGATTTGTTCCAAAGACATTAATATTCGCTTGCTCCAGCCGTCCTCCTCCTTCAACAATAAATTCACACGACCCGCCTGATAAACCTACACTGCCCGATCCTGCACCAGAAAGGCGAAGAATTCCATGAGCCTTAACCGTCACCGAACCGTTCGTAGGCAATGATGCACCATTCCTGATATCCAGCACCATGGGGTATCCTTCAATACCCTTCACAATAAATGGTTTTGCCGACCAAGGCTCTCCTGCCCTGTTCAAGGTAATGACATTTGTCACCGATGATTCCTGTGTAGGTTTCGTTGTAGCAAATTCCATGGCTCCCTCACCCTGAGAAGATCGCCACGTATAAGTCGCAGAATTATCAAGTATTGCGATCGTTGAGCCCATCATTGGATACGGATATGTTGTCGACTCCCACAATTTCGCATCCGCTATTTCAACTCGTACAAAATAATATGGTGTAGCGGATCCTGTAAAGACAGTGTTCATACCTTCGAACCGAAATACAGATGCAGGAGCAATCTGTCGCATCTTCAGAAAATTCATACCAAGTCCACTATTCTGCTCCCGATTGACAAACACCTGCCTCTCTTCACGATCATCGCCTATATCCGCAAGTTCAGCGTCAGTACCAAGGCCAAGTAATCTACCTTCATCCGACCAAATCATATATGCTGATGACGCAATACGCGCCTCGACATTCGCGCCGTTCTGTCGCATTTCGACCCTAACGGCGCATAACAGCCTACGCGCACTGCCAATTCTGTCGTCAACTACTGGTGACGATCTGAACACTTGAAACTGGCATGAGAGATGTCCAGGGCGGCGAGCCAAGAAATAAGGGTACATTGTCCATCCGGCATTGTACCAGTGCGACGAAATAGGCTTGCGCGTCGATATATCATCGGAATCGTAGTAGCGCTGAGCGGATTCCATAGGTTCATAGTCATCAAGATTCACCCCCTCAAACACCGTAATCCATTCGTTCGTGTCAAGGAAGGTGCGAACACCATCCCATGAGATATTCGGATGAGCGCCGGCTGTACCAAATGATATAGATCTTGCGGTAAAATTGTTTTTAAAAACCACTGTACCAGAAGTCATATTCGAGATAAAACCAGTTCTGTCAACAAACTGCATATCACCGCCTTCAATGGTGATTGTACCGCCTTCATCTGTTGTAAAGGCTAAATGCGAAAACCGATTATCTTCCAACTTATAGCTAATCCTCCCGCACGGATCTGGCAAAAATGATTTACTTTCAGAATCCCAACTATATGTGTAGTCTGCCGCATAAGACATGCCATGCCCCATACATACAGCCACAGCAAAAACAGCCGCTAAATTTCGAACTTTCATTGATGCTCCTTTCGTTTCAATAACGATAGCACAATTATATCACCCTGCCTCTTTTTCCACATACACCAATTATAGCAATTTATTCTATCCGAATAGCATATTTTGATATAATCCACGACATGAGATCTCACAAAAAAATTCTGCTCATGACATCATCCTGGTTCTACCTGATGTATCCGACATATACACAAATAGCACGCAGGAACAATTGGCATATCACTCTCTGCGAACGAAGCAGACCTCCGAAGAACTGGCAAGGAGACGGAGTCATTATGATGATGCTAAACTCTCCAACCATGATTCGGTTCGCTAAATACCTGAAGTCCAGACACATTCCATGCGTCGACATCCTCAACGATGTCCATTCTCTCCAGCTACCGCGTGTACTATCCGACTACTCCGCAGCCGCCAAGCTCGCTGCCAGACATTTCCAAGATTGCGGATTTCGCCACAGCGCATTCTTCGCCATGGAGCATACCTCGATGCATGATGCCTGTTATCAACATTTCGTAGAAGCGACCGAAGGCGAGCCTCCACTTCGATGGATATGGGAAGAAAATCCCTGCAACCCTGACAATTACAAGGATCTCACCGTCTGGATAGGCAATTTGCTCATCAAGGCGCCCAAACCAATTGCCGTGTGGTGTTTCAACGACTACAATGCGGCATCTTTCGCCGATATCTGCTGGAAAGCTGGTGTCAAGATTCCTCAAGATGTGGCAATTCTTGGACATGGCGACATTTCCATGTATACGCAAACAGCAGCCGTACCCATCTCAAGTGTAGCTGTCGACTGGGAGCAACGCGCAAAAACCGCCTGTTCTCTCCTAGAACGACAGATGAATGGTGAAAAAACGCCAGATGAACCTATATTGATAAAACCACGAGGAATCACTATACGCAAATCCACCGATGGAATTGCCATTACTGACCAGACATTGCGTACGGCTGTCATCACCGCCACCGACTCCAACAGAAAACCATGTGGAGTAGAGCAACTTGCACGCGAGATGAATGTACCCAGGCAAAAGCTGAACGCCATAAGCAGAAAAGAACTCGGCAAATCACTGCATTCAGCAATCATATCAGAAAGGATTCGAAAGGCCGAACGGCTATTAACTGATACAGACGCAAAACTCTCTACAATCGCCGCTGATATTGGATTCTGTCACGCCTCCTATTTTATAAAACTATTCCGCAGGGCGAAAGGGATAACCCCTACCGAATGGAGGAAACAAAATCGATCAACAGCATCTCGCCAGAATTCACGTTAGATTGCACTCCTCCGCTCCCTCACTCCCCACTCCCCGTTCTCCCACCCCACCTCAGCGTCCTCTGCGCTCTCTGTGGGAGATAAAGCCCCTCCACGCCAATCCCCAACTCCAAACACACCACTTTTCGTGCCGGGAGTATGGTTGGGTCGGTAGTGCACACAGATTTGCAAGCACGCGACATTGCGACTTCAGTCGCATTTACTTTGTCATGTCACCTTTTCCGAACAATCAAAAACAACACATACGACAGCTCCTCAGAATGTGCTATAATATGCGCCATCAATCGGGGTGCTGCCGGACAAGTGTCCGGGTGCTGAGATCAAACCCGTTAACCTGATCAGGATAATACCTGCGGAGGAAAGATATGACGCATTGTGTTTTGACAATTGCCGGAAGCGACTCCGGCGGCAACGCCGGAATCCAAGCGGATTTGCGGATGATCCACGCCTACGGGCTTCACGGATGTACTGCGTTCACCGCACTTACCGCACAGAATCCAAATGAAGTATGTGCGATACACGACGTACCGGCGGATTTCGTAGCCGCCCAGCTTGACGCTGTTCTTGGCATCTACTCCATCAAAGCGCTCAAGACCGGAATGCTATTCACTGCACCTGTCATCCACACCGTCGCAGACAAACTTAAAGACAGACCCGACATCGCCAAAGTAATCGATCCCGTGATGGTCGCGACCAGTGGAGCGCGGCTTCTCAAACCTGACGCCGTTGCAGCTCTCAAAAGCGAACTTCTGCCGCTTGCCGATCTCGTCACGCCAAACATCCCAGAGGCGGAACTGCTTGCCAATGCCCCCATCACCGATCGCTCAAGTCTGTGCGATGCGGCAAAGCGGATCTTCGAGGAATTCGGATGCATAGTTCTCATTAAAGGCGGCCATGCGCTCGGCGATCTAGCCTTGGGCGAAGATACGCTTTATGATGGCACAGGATTCCGTTCTTTCATTTTACCGCCAATTGCGAATCCGATTTCAACACATGGAACAGGCTGCTCACTCTCTGCCGCGCTAGCAGCGGAACTTGTGCTCGGACGAGACTTGGACGCGGCTGTGGCCGGCGCTAAAAAAGCGGTCCACGCGGCCATAAAGAACTCATACCTTGTCGGACCAAACTGCGGAGTACTCGGATTCACCAATCACTAATCACTAACCACTAACGACCAACCACTAATCACTAAAAACATGAAACTAATGGAAGAAAAAATCACCGGCGCAATCGTCCGGAGCTACTTCAAAAAACTCGAAGACAATCTCGCCGTGGATGTCGCAATCGTAGGCGCAGGGCCTTCCGGGCTCGTCGCGGCGCGTGATCTCGCACTCGCCGGATGCAAGGTCGCCGTATTCGAATCGAAACTCGCTCCCGGCGGCGGCACATGGGGCGGCGGAATGCTGATGAATGAAGTAGTCGTCCAAAACGACGGTGCGGAGATACTGCATGAATTCGGCATCTCCACCGTTCCTGTCGATTCAGAGTATCATACCGTCGATTCGGTCGAGATGGCCTCCGGTCTCATATTCGGTGCACGCAAGGCCGGCGCAGTCATCTTCAACACCGTAAAGGTTGAGGACATCGTAATCCATGACGGTGTCGTATGCGGTGTCGTGATAAACTGGAATCCCGTTGCGCGGCTTGATATGCATGTCGATCCGATCGTCATAACAACACGCGCACTTGTCGATGGCACCAAACAACCC
>SUVZ01000425.1 GCA_015061765.1 Lentisphaerota bacterium | reverse complement strand
CGGTGCACTCGCCCATGAAGTTGTCCTTGAGACCCTGCACGATCTCTGCGTCTTCAACCTTGCCTGCGCCAATCTCGTGCTGGCAAGCCCAAACCTTCTTTCCGGAGGTCACTTCCTCAACCTTGAACTTAGAACCCAAAGCACCGCACTGAGGGCACTTCTCGGGGGCGGCATCGCCTTCATGGACGTAACCGCAAATGGGGCATACATATCTCTTCATCGTTTTTCTCCTTTTTGCATGACCGCGCATCTCCTGACACAACGGTTTTATTTTGCGTCTAATACTATCAAAACACACAATCCTGCACAATACCATCATCCAATTATTTTTGGAGGGGACAAGACCCTTCGAAAATTCAACTGTTTTCCCTTCTCAGGAACGCCAAAACCGGCTAGCGGTCAAATGACTTCTCATCAAGTTTATCATCCTTTCTTTCACGCCAAATTGACATCTTTCATTCTGCAGAAATGCAATCATGCAACTGCAACTCCTGGAATCACTCCTTTTCTATCGATATCCAGACCTTCAGCTTTTTCGCACCGGTCGCACGGAACGCCCTGTAGCGTCCATTGCGGTTGTGGACGACCGTATCCGTAGGCGAGATGCGTCCGTCGGTGCGGTAGCGGCAGACCCAGCCCTGATGCGAAATGAAAAGAGTCGTATCGCCGTGAACAATGCGGGTGTTTTCCCTGCCGTCAAAATCGAAAGCCGGAAGATCCATCGCAACTTCCCCTTTGCCAGTGAGCGCCATCTCCATCCCCTCTGGGGAAAGACGGCACTCCCATTCAAGGCCGCCGACGTTCCACCGCGTTAAGGCGAACTTGGTGGTCCTCGCCTCAAGGAGCAGTTTCCATTCAGCGTCCTCGGCTACGGCCGGGCGTATCGACAGGGATGAGGAATTGGGTTCCGGCAGACGGAAATTGGGCTCTTTGGCACACGGAGCCGACATGCAAAGCTCCGCTGGAGCACCCCTACGCTGAAAACGTCCGAGCCCGCTGCAGTCGTAGTGCGTATCCGCCCAATAGTCGAACTGCGCAGAATATTCCCCCGCCTGCATGAACGCAAGATGGAACGTGGGAGAGGGTACAAACACATCAGGCTTTACAGGCGTGAACTCGGAGGCAGGGATCGTTTCATCGGCGAAGTACCATCCAAGCAGAGCCCAAGATCCCATCGTGATCATATATTTGTCGAAATACGCATAGCGTTCGCAGCCAATATCAGCCTTTTCGGAATAGACCCCCTTGCCGGTTTCACGGGGATAGCGGTTCTTAACATGGCTGACCGGCTTTTCCGCCAACCAACGCTTGAGCGCGTTCACGGCCTCAGCCGCCAGTCTGCGGAATTCCATCGCGGTCTTCATGTCTCCGCGCTTGGCATAACGGGCCGCGTACCATTCGCACGTGCCGGCAAAGAGCGTCTGGTTGTGAAGGAACTGATTGCTTCGGCCACCATACGGGAATTCACCGCAGGCAGACAGCACCTTCAGTGTCGGAACCGTAGCGCGATCCATGTGGTATTCCAGTTCCGCCTTCGACGGACCGTCATATCCGTTTGCAAGTATCTCTGCGAAAAGGATGCGCGACACAAAATCATACACCATAGGCTGGTTGGGATCGCGGTACATCCCGTTCGAATCGAACCAGCGGATCTGGTCTGCAACATACTTCTCGATGAAATTCGGATTACCTCCCATTCCGTAACGGAGCCGCGCCTGCTCGCTCGCGCATCCAAACACGCACCAGTTGCGCGCCTTCAGAAAATCGACCGCCTGAGTTCCAAGACTGTAGCAGGTTTCGGCCCTTACCTTTTTCAGGGTCGCCCTCCAGCCGTCAATTACATCCTGTGAGAAGACCTTGCGCCTCTCAAGCTCCGTCACGGCAAGAACAATCTCCTTTACCGCAAACTCATTGCCTCCGGAACGAGGCGGATATTTTCCCTTTGCCGCATCGCGGCAGCACACATCCATCATCTTCCTGACAAGATCACGCCGTTCCTGAAGGCGTCCATTTGCAACAAGAATGGCAAGGTTGACAGTAAGGCGAGGAAAACCGTGTTCCTGCACACCGTCACGGTTGGACTCCTCATAATAGGAGATGACACGCTCATCGGAATAGGCTCTTACAGCCGCCTCCATCACATCAAGGTATTCGGATTTCGAAACACCCGAAGCGGCGACAGGAGTCGGCGGTTCCGCGCTGGATGAACACCCCTTCTGAAACTTCCGTACGGTCTCATGCCAGTCGGCGGCATTGAGGATCTCACCCGCAAGCGTCCAACTCGCACCCGCCCAGTACGTAAACCTGTTGGTATCGAACGCAAGCACCCTGCTGTTCGTATGGTCGGTCATGACTTTCACGCGGGACGCATCATCAGAAGACACAAAAATTGCCGTCATTGTGGAGCCGTCCACTCCATTTTCACCCTTAGGGTCTTCAAACAAGGAAATGCAACCAGCCGTTTCGGAAAGGCTGCCTGAATGCTCGCGTTTTGGCTCGACATCAAGTCCCGGTCCAACAAAAAAGCCCTTAGGGAGCTTGTTTTCAAACGACACATCGTTACGGAAGAAACATTCGCCGCGCTTGAGCGTAATGCGGCATGTCATTTTTCCGGCGGCGGAAAACGACGGATACACGAGCTCGAACTGGCAGTAGTCCGCTCCAACATGGAGAACGCGGCTTGAAATCCAGTTTGGGTAGGTTTTCCATTCACCGTCGCCGAACATCGCAATGCCACCAACGCCTCGGGATGGACCAATCGCATAGTTATCCATACCTTCGCCACGGTTCTTGTGGAAGTTCCCCTTGTCGATGCGATGACACCATTTCAGGCACACGTTGGAAGGATTGGACTTGTTGAACACGTCAAATCCCGACCACTTGTGGTAATCGCGAGGTCCGTACGCGCGCATGCCGAACTTGTCGTTCTCCCAAACAAAGTCATCACGCCGTTCTGGGCAAACCTCCGCATTGCAGAACGGATATGAGGCGACGGCGGCAAAAAGCACCGAACAAAAAAATGAAACCATGCTATAGACTCCTTGCTTTTCTATTACAATTTAGTAAAACCAAAAAACCGCAACATTATATCATAAAGAAGTCACAGAATGCCGATTTCAAAAAGAATAAAGGAACAATGTTCCTGTAAATCGGGAATGGTCGGAGCGGAGGGATTTGAACCCTCGACCTTTTGCTCCCGAAGCAAACGCGCTACCAGACTGCGCTACGCTCCGACTTTGGGAGTCGCCTCAAGCAAGAAACACTTGTTAGGCGAAAAACAAAACAGCGCGAAGTATATCATTTCAAGCCCCCACAGTCAAGGCACAAAAACAAATATATCAACAAAAAGGCCTCCCGCGAAACACGGGAAGCCTTTTGCGTTATGACATCCGGTCTTAGCCGAAAAGCTTCGTGAAGAAGCCGTCGTTCACGGACTTGTAACCAGTGAACACCTTGCCGCCGGCGAGAACCTGACGGGAGGCCTCATCGAACGTAGCGGCAAGACCCGTGCGCATCGCGGCGTTCGCCATGACGAGCGAAACGGTGTGCGAATAGCCAGCCTCGACGGAAGCGTTCGGGTTCTTACGGTTGCGAACGCTCTCCATCCAGTTGCGCATATGAGCGCTGGTGAGAGGATCGCCACCAGTGTTGGCAGCCGTCTCGGCCTTCTGGTAGTTGGCCGTAAGCTTCTCTTCTTTGTACTTGGCGCGCTCGACGCCCTCGTTGGTGACAACACCCTTGATGAGGTCGATCGTTCCGTTCGGTCCGTGG
>SUVZ01000424.1 GCA_015061765.1 Lentisphaerota bacterium | reverse complement strand
CTATTGACGAGCGGCTCAAGGTGCTTGAAGAGTTGAATCGCATAGGAAGATTTACGGCAGGGTATTCGGAGACTCGTCTAGACCGAAATAGAGTCCATGCGGCTTAAAGTGTGGTATAATCGATAATCGATGAGATTTCAGCCAAAACCTTTGACCGGCCGTGGCACATTGCACGGTAGAAAGAGGAGCTGCAGAATCCGACTCTATCCATCAAGCCGGTCGGCAATTTTCATGATAGATTTCTCATTCTTGATGATACAGACCTTTATCACTTAGGCGCCTCATTGAAGGATTTAGGGCGGCAATATTGCGCTATCATAAGAATGGATGCGATGTTCATACCGTCGATTATGCAGAGGATATAAGATCCTTGCAAGACTAAATAATTGGTGTTTTAAGGTCAGTTAACAAGGGTCACGTGTCCTTCGGTGCTAAGGGTCACGTGTCCTTCACGTCAAGGGTCAGGTGACCTTCATGCCAAGGGGCAGGTGACCTTTAGTGAAAAGGTCACACAACCCTAAGCCATATAGTTCTGGAGGCGGCTGACTACGAGAAGTCGAGCCGGGCTTAAGGACTAGCCGAAGTTTCTCAAGGGCGATGTTGATAAGGATAATGATACGCTCACTGAAGCCTGGAAGAAGAGCCGTTAAGGTTCATCCTGGACGCTCTCCATGTCTTGGGAGTTTTACCGAATGTAGCCGAGAAAGCTTGGAGAAAATAGGTCACGGAGGCAAAGCCTGATCTGGCGGCGATTTCGGACATGTGCAGTTCGGTTGTCAGAAGTAGATATTTGGCCTCTTCGAGACGTGTTCTGGCAATTTCTCCTTGTACAGTGATGCCAAGAATGCTTCTGAACGCCTTTGTCACGGACGTGTGCGACCGTCCTAGTTTTGCGAATACGTCCGAGGCTGATATTCCGTGCTTGGCGTTTCGCTGTATGTACACGAGTGCGTCTGCAAGCCATGCAGGCTCTACGGGTGCCGTTTCAGATGAAGCTCTTCCGACAACCCCTGTTGGGGGGATCTGTTTGACGAGCATACGTTGAGGGATGCCGTTTTCTATCATGTCTGAGAGCACCTCTGCCGCAGTATGGCCTATCTTTCGCGTATTTGGGTCAATGCTGGAGAGCATTGGCCTGGCGGTGCCGCATATAATGATGTCATTGTCCAGTCCAAGAACCGCAACATCACGCGGCACGTTTATCCCTGCAGAATGGCAAATGCCATTTATCTGCCATGCGCGAAGGTCGCTTGGACAGAATACCGCAACTGGCTTGGGTAGCGAAATTAGCCATTTTTCAAGCCGTTTTGCATCTTTAGGTGGCATCATGATATCGCTTATGTGGTCTGAATCATCAAGATCGTAAGCAATTTCATTGTCGGAGGAATACACATTGCATTCGAATCCGGCACGTCGCAGACTTCTGATGAATGCTTTTTTGCAGTACGCAGATGTACGTCCACCACCGTACGGACAGTATGCGAAATTCTTGAATCGTCTGTCTAAAAAGTGCTCGGCGGCGAGGAGTCCAACGGATTCGTGTTTGGTTTTCACTACGGCAAAGCCAGGAAGCGGATTTTCATAATAGATGTCCACAACCGGTTTTCCTGTTGATTTGAGCAGCTTTGCAAAAGCATTAGAGGTCACGCGGGCGATAAAACCATCCATGCTGTTACGAATCTGCCGCCGCCGCAAATCTTGGAGGGTCATAAACTGAAGATGCCAGTCGTCTCGGTTCTGTGCGTAGGTTATTATGCCCTCGCACAGTTCACGGCCAAATGCTCTTGAACGCTCTATAATCAATCCGATACGAAATATCTTCTTTGTCTGCATGTCCGTAATTATACATCAAAAGGATATTTTTCGCTTGCGTATTTCTTATAATGAATTGCGAAATTCTGTATGGAAATTAATATGGCAGGTAGCATATAATATGTGTCAAAGAGGAAAAATTATCTTATGAAGATTATATCGGCTCAAATAGTTATAGTATTGACAGCTATGATGATGTCGCCCTCATCTGCTGCAGCCGACATTGAGTTCGCAAACAAGGCGTTCAGGCTTGTTATAGGCGAGGATGCTTCTGTCAAGTCGCTGAAGCTCATTGCCAGTCACGAGGAGTGTGTCGAAGCGCGGGAGGGCATACCGCTATTCGCGGTCACGCAGGATCGTCCGTTCAACAATGAGATAAAGCTTATGCATATGCATAAGCGTACCTCCTATCGTGCAAACCGCATCCGCAGGGAAGGAAAACATCTCGTTGTAGGATTTGATCTGGCTCCGTACGAGGCGGTTGTGTCCGTGAATCTCAAGCCTGAGTATATGGAGTTCAAGCTTGAGAGATTTATCGTTGATCCTGAGGATTATGGCGATCTAAAGATGGATACACCACCGGTTTCGTCGTTTCGGGTGCTGCAGATGCCTGTCAGGAATCGCGAGAATTTCGGCGATTGGATCAACGCCATGTGGGATGGAAAGTGTGCGGTTGGTGTGCTTGGCACTGCTTGCGAGACCGATATTGACAACGAGGCTCGGCATAACTTTACGCTGCTGACCGCCGATCTTGTCCGGGGGCGCCGTCTTCGCGGTGGTTCCGCAGTGCTGGTTGCAGCTCCTGGACCAGATGCTTTCCTGCGTGCAGTGGAGCGTATGGAGGAGGATTTCTCCCTTCCGCACGGAGTAAGAAGCCGCCGCTCTCCGCTCATAAATGCATCGATGTTTTGGGTGAGCGACATGAATCCAAAGAACGTTGATCGCTATATTGCGCTTGCTAAACGGTCCGGTGTGCGAATGATGCTTCTTTACTACACCTGCGTCGTGAAGGAAATCGATTCATGGGGCTACAACGGCGATTGGGATATTCTGCCGGCGTATGAAAATGGGATTTCAGATGTAGCAGCTATGCTTGCGAAGATAAAGGCGGCGGGAATCACGCCCGGACTTCATTTCCTGCATTCCCATGTTGGGTTCAAGTCCCGCTACGTTACGCCGGTGGCGGATCACCGACTGAACCTTACGCGCCATTTTACTTTGTCGCGTCCTCTCTTGGATGGTGATACGGAGCTTTTCGTAGAGGAAAATCCTATTGATAGCGTGATGTACAAGGGATGCCGTATTCTGCGTTTTGGTGGTGAGCTCATCTCTTATGAAGGCTATGAGACGGAACCTCCATACAGATTCACGGGAATCAGGCGCGGGGCTTGTGAGACCCGCAAGGTTTCGCATCACATGGGTGAAATTGGAGGTATTCTCGATGTCAGTGAGTTCTGGGAACCCATGAGTTGCTATGTAGATGAACGCACAAGCCTTCAGGATGAAATTGCGGATAAGATAGCCGCTGTCTATTCCACTGGATTTGAATTCGCCTACTTCGACGGTTCGGAGGGTGTGCACGAGCCGTTTAACTACAACGTGCCTTATGCCCAGTACCGGGTTTGGAAAAAACTCACTCCTGAGCCGATCTTTGGAGAGGCTGCCGCCAAGGCGCATTTCGACTGGCACATGCTAGCGGGGGCAAATGCATTTGACATCTTCCCACCCGAAGTCTTCAAGGAAAAGATCGTCGAGTTTCCGTTAGCGGAGGCACCGCTTATGCGCAAAAACTTCACCCGTCTCAACTTCGGGTGGTGGGAACTCTACAAACCCGGAGCAAAGGGGGCGGCAAAGACCATCGGCACTCAGCTGGATATGTGGGAGTTCGGAACAAGCCGTGCGGCGGCATGGGATTGTCCGATGACTGTGCGGATTACGGCGGCGTACACCAACCCTCATCCGCGCCTT
>SUVZ01000423.1 GCA_015061765.1 Lentisphaerota bacterium | reverse complement strand
TTGGTCGTATCAAGGTGAAAAAGAAGCGTATATTCATGCTCGTTGCCGTCCACGCTCGTCGCACAGTCCGTCACCGTGAAGGTCTCGGACATCCGGTCGAAGCGGATATCGCGACGATGCCGCGCAAGACGGCGCTCCTGCGGGCCGAACCCCTGATCATACACGCCGAATGCCGCATCCCCGTCGGAGGTCGACACCCATCCCGCTTCAATAGGCTCCGTCATCTTCACAGGATCATTGCGGACCTGTCCAAGTCCATCGACAAGAAGCGTGTTGTGGGCGTGGGCGGAACGCGCATACGACCTGAAATCGGAGCGCTCGTACTGTCCGCCCCCATCGTCGAACACAAGTTCCTCTCCGCCTTTCCACATCGTGAACGCAAGCTTGTCCTGATGTCTGTGCGCCATTCCAGGCGGACCCACGTCGAACGCAAGGTACGCCGCATCGGGCGTCCAGCCGCCGCGCATCACGGCAAAGCCCGCATAAGGCAAAAAACGCGATGGCGTCTCTCCCGCCGGAGGCCGGCCTTCAAGCCCCTTGCTCAATGCCCATCGGAAATCCTCGCGGTCGGGGAATACGGCAAGCGCATTGCGCATCACGGCGGATACCGGAACGGTAAAGCAGTCATTGAACCGTGGCTGCACAAATCCGGGCGTCATCATCGCAAGAGGACCTTCTGCGCCGCGGCAGAGAAGGTCCCTGAACACCGGCGGCAGTTCGCCGTCAAGCCCGTTGGCCGCCGCAAGGCGAAAGATGCGGGAGACCGTCGAGTAGAATACATTGTGGTAATCCGGAGAAAGTTCGTCATGCAGACCGTCTGGCAGAAGCTGTGCGCTGGCAGCGGCGGTGAAACGGCGCAGCGCTTCCGTGCGCATTGCCGCCGCATCCGGAAATTCAGGGAACTGCACTGCGAACACATAGGCGCCCGTCATCTCCATAAGCAGCCAATTGCCCTTCGTTCCGTGAGCAAGGAGATGTTTCGCCTGTGCGTGGGCACTGCGGACGAACGCAAGCAGAAGCTCGTCGGTGAAAGCCGGAGACTTGCGGAACGTCTCGAACGCGACACTCCAGGAACCAAGAAGGCGAAGTCCCTCCTCAATCGTGCGCCATGGCGATCCGACCGACCTGTACCCTTTTTCGGGCGGAACGCCGCCAGTCTGCGCCAACCAGTCCGAGAACTGCCGCACGAATGCGCGCGCGTATTTCTCGTCTCCCGTCTTGCGGTACGCCTCGGCAAGCGCAAGCCAGAATGTCATGCGGTTCAGCTGCCAAGTCCATTCCGGGTTGAACGCCCCCCTCCCTTCGGTGGGATTGAACAGCCAGTCGATCCTGTTCGAAGGGAATGACCACGGCACATTTACGACCATGACTTCGCCTGCCGCCGCACGGTCTGCGGCTGCCTGGCCTGGAGCGGCGTCATTTCCCCAAAAGCGCCCTGAAATACCGCGACAGTCCGGGCGCGACCGGAAATGCGAAGCAGACGGAATCGGCTCGGCGACCGTGAAGGTCAGGGTGATCTCCGCCTCGGTTACGGGACTCTCGAATGCGAGTGAATGGCGTGTCGGCTCAATCTTCCCCGGATTTGATATGTGTTCGGAACTCCGCACGGTCCGTCCGCCCTTCGACACCGAGACAGAGACGACAGGCGTACCGAACTTTTCTCCTGCAAATGTAGTGTACACCTCCTCGAATGCCGACGGCTTTGAGAACTTCACGGCGTCGGTAACGGAAAACGCCTTCTTTGCACGGTCAAACCTGAATGTGCGCACCAGCGAAAGGAGGTGCGGCACTTCATACGCACCCGAAATGTCCAGAACGACGGTGTCACATGCATCGGTAAACTCCTTCTTGAGGACTTTCGCCGCGAAATCTCGTCCGCAGGACTGAAGCCTCCCGTCCACCACCGGCACCGGATGCGCATAGGAATTGATGACCTTCGATTCGTAGCGGCGCGCAGAGAACGTCCGGGCCGTATACTCCTCGCCGCCAGGATCCCCGGAAAGAAGTTTGCCTTCGGAGACCAGATAATAGGAACCTACATCGTTATGGTTGTGGAGCTCACCGTTGTGTCCGCCTTTAAAAGCTACAGAGAGACCCCTTCCTGCACGCATCAGCCAAACCTGACCGACAGGAAACTCGGAACGGAGAGGCAAGGTTTCAACGCCATGTGAAGTTTTGCACGGGTGGCTCTTCGCCATTCCTAGCAATGATACGTACCGGTCAGTATATATGCCGGCGACTCCGTCTGCCGCCACGCCGAACGGGGATGCCTTTTCTGCTGCTTGGCAGGTAAGATCAGGCCAAACTCGGCGCACAAGCGCAAGATTTGCCGGGCTCGGCGCACCGCACCCGTCTGCGAACGACGGCGAAACGCCGTGTTCGAGCCGATATCCGTATGCATATTCCGCCGCCTTACGATAGATGGGCTCTTCGAAAATATCTATCTTTCCATCTGTCAGATCCCTCAGTGTCAAACCCAGCATCAGGAGGTGACCATATCCGTAGTTCCAATACCCCATTCCCTCTGAACAGTACCCATCAGCGGCAAAACCGCCCTTCGCGTAAAAACGAAGGCCCCGAAGTGCCCGCGCGACAAAGAACGCACGTTCACGAGGGTCGTCCAGCAGCGCGAGGGCGGTTGTGACGACATTGTCGTGACACACGGCGTTCCAGTTGTTTACGCCGCATATCCACCAGTTCAACAACGGATCACACCCCCTGCGGACACAACCATCCCTGTCCGCATGGGCATACGAAAGCCTGAGAGGGGCAAAAATGCGTCGCTCGATTTCAGCGCGGATTTTCCCAACCGCCTCAGATGGAAGATCGTCGCCGAGGAAGTTCACGGTGCAGGCGAGATGCGAGGCTATCTGCGAGGAAAAGAGATCAACAGACGTAACCGTCCCGCGCAGATTGCCGCCCTTGTTGTCCGTCCTGTCATGGGCGGGTAAAACCCACGACTTCATGGAGCAGATGGCATCTATTGTCGCAAGCAGCGCAGGAAGGAACCGCCCTTTGCGCTCAATCGACTCCGCAACTGTCAGCTTCACAAGACGAACCAGACGTCTAAAATACGGCTTCTGGTAATTCGAACGGTTCCCGGTTGTCCAGAACTCCACATAAAGGGAGTCCGACGTATCAGGAATAGGCTCGCCGAGCAACGCTTCCGCCTCTGCTACAACACGCGCAGAGTCCGGATGCAGGGACATCCTTCTCCATTCCGCCCGGTCAGAACCAAGAAGTCCGGCACGCGGCGGAAGATTCCGAAGCACATCCGCAATGTCTCTATCTATCTGGCGAATGATGTCCTGCTGGGCAAAGACCTTCTCCATAGCCGCAGACGCTCCGTCCGACCGCGACGGAACCCGTGCCGCGACAAACGCACGGTAACGGTCCCGCGCCGTCGCTTCGACATAGCGCGAAAGCTCCAGCAGAGCGGCGAGGTCATCGGGCAATACATTGGCATCGTTCGCGGCAAGGATGGCGTCCGCGCATTTCCTTGCGTTCGCGAACGCGGCATTGCGGCCGGTCGTGCGGTACTCGTCTGTGAACCGAACGAGCCCGTCCGCAACGGAAGGCAACACGCCTAGCGTAAGCGTCAGCAACAGGACATTCACCTTCGACATGGAGTTGCTCCCTTATCGCATTTCGGTGACGGGAATCTTGTCCATGTCGCCATAGTCTAGGTTCTCGCCCGCCATGCCCCAGATGAACATGTAGTTCGACGTTCCGGCGGCGGAGTGGACGCTCCATTCGGGCGAGGTGATGGCCTGCTCGTTGT
>SUVZ01000422.1 GCA_015061765.1 Lentisphaerota bacterium | reverse complement strand
TTATCGAGAACGAGACGGTTCCCCCAGCGTGGAGTCTGCTGGTGCGGGCCGCACACGCGGATCATGCGCCGGAAATGCGTCCGGACGAAATCCTTGTATGCCTTGCCCCATTTCGGAACGCCCGGCCATTGACTTGCCGCGAAGACAGACGGCACCCACCTGAAATCCGTGTGAAGAACGCCTCCGCAGATGAAGCCCGGATTGTCATGGCAGAAATCCATGAACGCCGTTCCCGCGCCGGGTCCTGCCGATGTGTAGAGTTCCTGATCGACAAACCCGCGCGCCGACACGTATGCATGCGAAGTGATGTTGCGTCCTACAACATCATGATTGTTTCCGGCACCGTTCGGGAAAAGTTTAGAGCGGGATGTCATCAAAAGACGCGCCGTGGCGTTCGAACCGCATGCCACGACAACGACCTTCGCGGATATTTCGTGAAGCTTGTCGTTTTCGTCCACATACCTGACCCCGGTGAGCCGTCCGCCATCGTCAACCGCCAGTTCCGTCACCATCGACCTGATGCGGAGCTCGCAGTTTCCGCTCGCAAGAGCGACCGGCAGGACAGTGTTTTGCGAACCGTTCTTGGCATCAATCGGGCACTGAAACCCGACACACGCATGCTGATGAATGCATGCGGGACGGCCATTGTACGGTATGGAATTCCGCAGAAAAGGAACATGGAACGGATGAAGCCCCATCTTCCGACCCGTTTTCCACACCAGTTTCGATTCGGGATCGAGCGAGAACGGCGGCATCGGGAATGGGCGGCGACGGGGCGCGGCGAACGGATTGCCTTCATTCGAGCCCGACACGCCGATCTCACGCTCAGCCTGACAATAGAACGGCTCCAGGTCATTGTAGGTTATAGGCCAATCCTCAATTGATGAACCTGGAAGCTCTCCGTAGTGACTCTTGAGCCTGAAATCCGTCTCAAGGAAACGCCACGCCATCGCACCGTATGTGACAGTCCCAGAGCCGACGCATGCCGCATTCCAAGGACTCACAACGCCGAAATCTCCATTGTAATGATAATGGCATTTCCTGGTGCGCGCACCGCCCGGTCCCGGTCCAAGACAAAGGCAGGGGGAACGCTGAGAGGCGAGATCGTCCTCGCCCAACACATCACCCTTCGCCCATTCACCGCGCTCAAGCAAAAGCGTCTTGATTCCGGCGCACGCCAAAACCTTCGCCGCGCATCCACCGCCGGCACCGGAACCGATGACGACCGCATCCACCGTCTCGCGGATCATAAGTGGTTCTCCTCTCCCGGAATGTTGCGCCCGGTAACGGAAGGCCCGGCGAGACCAAGCATCCTGTAGCTTGCCCAGCCGGCATTGCCTCCATGTCTTGGATGTCCAAAAAATCCCTGCTTCACATGCTTGAGAAGCAGTTTGAAGAACTCCGGAAACCGCTTCTCAACCTCTGCGGCAGAGAGTTTTTTGCACATCGCGAGATGGCTTCGGTATGTCAGCAGATGCTTTTCGTACGGAGCGTCGGGTGCAAGCTGCCAGTCGATATACCGTACCACCTTAGCGTCGTGCGCACCAGGAATGCCCTTGTATCCGTTCTCAAGTGAAGGCGGATCGGCGGGTATCAGCTCCTCTGCGAGACGGTCAAGAATTTCAGCCTCCTGCGGCGCAAGAGCCTTCCACGGCGTATCCGGTGCCGAACCCATGTATTCGATCAGCCCGGCGCCGAACCATCCAGACGCAACACCTCCGACAGCTGCACCCACAGTCATTCCGCCTATAATAAATTCTCTTCTATTCATAGCGGTCAATATAGGCATCAATCAAAATTTTCCGCCGAACATTTTCCGTCCGACGCCATTATTCTGAAAAGACGTGTTTCGCCAACCCTGAACAAAAGCGTCGCTCCCGATCCGCAACAGACAAATGAACCGTTCAAAGCGTCGCACACGATTCCTTTCGCGCCGAAATCAATTTTCATCGGACCATCCTTCAGCGCCTGCAGAAGAACAATGCCATCCGCAGAACAGACATTTGCCGCGCCCGGCGAGGTGAAACAATGAACACCTGCCTTCCTCGCCCACCCCTTTGACAATCCGTTCCTCCGGCTTCAACGCTGCGACATCCACACCTCCTCGTACAGCTGAACGGCCGATATAAAACCTGCGCAATCCAGTGCGCGGAGCGTTTTCGTCCAGTACTGAAACCTCCCCGTCCGTGGCCTTTTCCAAATGATACTTCAGTTCGTCCTTGGCGGCAATCTCCGAAGCATTCGGCTCTGAAGGAACGGCAATTTCAACGACTGGTGCAGCCACCACCGCAGTCACAACGGCGAGAGCCGCAGTATGGAGCATATATTTCAAACGCATTTCACACCCTTTCTAAATCAACGGGATTTCACGTTAAACTCAATGGTCGAAACCCGTGCCGCCTCCGACGACACATGTAAACGGCCCCTTCCTGCTTCGACCGCCTCAACCACGACGACAAGCTGACCGTTGAAGGCCTTCATCGTCGGACGGACAAAGGATTCAAGAGACGTCTGATCTCCATTGCATACCGAATGAAACCGTACCGCCCCCTCTGCCGCGAACGAAAGTCTGTCCGATGCATCAGGGCAGAGATTGCCGTCCCTGTCCGTCACCCGGACCGTCACAAACGCCAAATCGGGCGTATTCGCCGGCGATGGAGCCGCTAGGTTCTTCCTGTCCGCAGCAAGCTCCAGACCGGCCGGCGCGCCCGCCGTGCGCACGATGCGTTCCCCGGCCTTGCGTCCGCATGGGTCATAGGCGACCACACGCAATTCGCCCGGCCGATAGACTACATCGTTCCACCTGAGGCGATAACGGTCAAGACGTTTGGCCGGATCTTTCGTGCGTTTCCCCTGCGATATCCCATTCACGAAAAGCTCCGCAGACGGATAGGACGTATAGCAATACACCGGCACAACCTTCCCTTCGCGTCCGGGCCAGGTCCAGTGGGGAAGCAGGTGAAGCGTCGGGGATGATTCTTTCCATCTGCTGCGGTAAAGCCAACAGCGGTCCTTTGGAATTCCAGCGAGATCGAAAATGCCGAAGTACGCCGAGCGGGAAGGCCAATACTCCTTGTACGGGGTAGGCTCGCCAAGATAGTCGAAACCAGTCCACACAAATTCGCCGATCGTCCAGGGATTGTCGTCCTGGACGGCGAAATCGTCATCCGGCAGATTGCTCCATTTGCAGCATCCAAGATCGTAGGAACAGCAGTGTCCGTCTTCCCACGTTCCGTCTCTCGTCTCCTCAACGGGGAACTTGTAAACACCACGGCTTGAAACCGTTGATGCCGTCTCCGATCCGAGCACTATGCGATGACGGGATTTGGACCATGCTTCCTGATAGAACTGAAGACGGTAGTTCAACCCTGGAACATCCATTGCTGACACAAAACCGTTGTCCAGAGCAGGTCGAAGCCTGTCCAGCCCCTGCGTCACCGGACGCGTATGGTCGAACCTGTGGCAAAGCTCCTGCATATCTCTGCACAATCCGGCGGATTCCGGGTCAGACTGTTCATTGACCTCATTGCCTATCGACCACATCACAACGCACGGATGGTTGCGGAAGAAGCGGACAAGCGTTTCGAGGTCCCGTCTCCAGCATCTGTCGAAGACAAGGTTGTAGCCGTTCCTGCATTTCGGCTTGCGCCATTCGTCAAACGACTCCGCCATCACCATCATTCCCTCTTCATCGCAAATGTCCATCTGCCACTTGCACGGCATATTGTGGGCGGTACGGATCGAATCGCATCCCATCTCCTTGAGCAGCCGTATCTGCCGACGGA
>SUVZ01000421.1 GCA_015061765.1 Lentisphaerota bacterium | reverse complement strand
CTCCTTCAGCCATGCAAGCGCCTCGTCCGATGACGCCTCGACTATCGGCACCGAGAACATCGTGCCCGTGGACGCCCGGACCACGTTGGGGTTGTGGATATCGGTCGTACGGTCGCACACGATCACCGCCGCGACTTTCGCCGCATCGGCGCTGCGGAGGATCGTTCCGAGATTGCCGGGCTTTTCGATGGATTCCGTCACGATGACAAGCGCGTTCGGAGGCAGTTCAAGGTCCGCAAGGCGCTTCGCGACGTGCGGACCCGTCATCAACAGCCCGTCCGGGCGCTCCTTGTACGCCATCTTCACGAAAGCCGTCCTCGAACAGGTGAACACGTCCGCTCCGACGCGTTCAGCATCGGCGACAAGCTGCGCCTCGTTCTCGTTCTTGAGGTAGAGTTCGGGGCAATGGAAGATGGCTCCGGGACGGTATCCGTTGTCGAGCGCGCGGCGGCATTCGCGGAACCCCTCCACGATCATCTCGCCCGTCTCTTCGCGCGTGGAGCAGCTACGCAACTTCACCACATGCTTGATCTTCGGATTTGCGGGACTTGTCAGCTCAGTTCGCATAGTTCATCAGCCTCCGACAGCTCCTCGCGGGAACCATAGCCCCATGTCACACCGATAGTATAGACGCCGTTTGCCTTTCCGGCGTCAATGTCACCCTTCGTGTCGCCGACCATGACGGCATCCTCAGGCGCTATGTCCAGATCTTTCAGAAGCCGCGCAAGCAGATCCGGCTTCCCATATCTCATCTCCGGGATGCTGTCGAAACTCCACACTCCATCGAACATCGAATCCCAGCCAAGCGCCCTGACGATCTTCTGGGTCGCCGCATGGCGCTTGTTCGTGACGATATAGATCTTCGCCCCGGCATCCTTGAGAGCCTTGAGCTTCTCCGGGACTCCCGGATACGGGACAGTGTTCGGGAAACCCGACTCGTCGTAGTTCGGCTTGAACCTTTCCGTAAGTTCGGCGACAAGCTCCGGGGTGACATTGTCGAAAAGTTCGTACGCCATCTTTTCGAGCGTAGGGCCTATCCGGAACACCTCGTCAAAGTGCGGACACGACAGCCCCATGTCAGACATCGTCTTCTTCCACGCAAGCACGATATCCTCGCCGGTACGGGCCAACGTACCGTCAAAATCAAAAAACCAATGGCGCCTGGCGCCTCTGGCCGCATTATCTCCACCAATCTCCATTAACCCAAGATTATACCATACTTTTATCCATGTGGCGGCGAGGCGATATGATATAATCTGCACACTTATGAAAAAAATCAGGTTTGGACTTCTCCCGCAGATCGCCGTGGCGATCGTCCTCGGCATTTCAATCGGCGGATTCGTCCCCGCACCGTTTGTGAGGGGCGTGAATACGTTCACCGCCGTGTTCGACCAGTTCATAAAGTTCATGGTGCCGCTGATAATAATCGGTCTTGTCGCCCCGGCGATCGCCGAGACCGGTCGCGGCGCGGGGAAGATGCTGGTCGCCACGGTTGCGCTGGCATATGCATCCACCCTTTTCGCGGGTTTTCTGGGATATTTCGTTGCGGCAGCGGCCTTTCCGTCACTCGTGTCCGGCGAGACGGCGAAAGCGGTGGGCGAGGCGGCGAAGACGTTCGCTCCGTATGTCACCATCAAGATTCCGGCGATGCTGGACGTGATGAGCGCTCTCGTGGCCTCCTTCATCCTCGGCATCGGAATGATCTTCGCTGAGGCGGATGTCATGAAGCGCGGCTTCATCGAATTCCGCACGATCATAACGAAGACCATTTCAGTCGCACTCGTCCCGCTGCTTCCGTTCTACATCTTCGGCATATTTCTGGACATGACGGCGGCAGGCAAGACGAAAACCGTCATGTCCACATTCGCCGCCATAATCGCGGTGTTCACGATCCTGACGTTTGTGGTGATCCTTGTCCAGTTCTGCATAGCCGGTGCAATCGCGAGAAAGAACCCGCTAAAGGCCATCTGCACGATGCTGCCTGCCTATTTCACGGCCCTTGGCACATCCTCGTCCGCCGCCACAATCCCTGTCACGCGCGCCCAGACCATCAGGAACGGCGTAAGTCCAGAAGTCGCGGACTTCGTGGTTCCGCTCTGCGCGACCGTCCATCTCGCAGGATCGACGGTCAAGCTCGTCGCATGCGCAGTGGCGCTTCTCCTGATGGAGGGAGACGTCTCGCACCTGAACGCCGCGACATTCGCCGGATTCATCGCAATGACCGGCCTTGTGATGGTGGCGGCGCCCGGCGTCCCCGGCGGCGCGGTGATGGCGGCGCTCGGGATACTTGAGTCCATCCTCGGCTTCGACCAGGCGCAGCTTGCGCTCATGATCACGCTCTACGTCGCTACCGACTCCATCGGCACCGCCTGCAACATCACAGGCGACGGCGCAATCGCAATGATCATGGACCGCATCTCCCGCAAAAGGCGGTAAATACACCTGTCACAGATACACCGTATTGTCATCCACCTTTTAAGCCGCCGTATGGTTGGCTGATGGTGGTTGACTGGTGACAATATCACTACGCAAACTGTAATCTGCCACTTTCTCAATTAAAATGACTTGTCATTGTCCGTAAACATAATGAGAATATGATTCGGACTAATTCTCAAATCTCAGGTATGCCCTTAATTTTAAAGGGACATGTGACTGGCACATGATATCTTTGATGGCGCAACAATGAGACACAATGGCACATTAATGCATATTTGCTACGACTAAAATGACTTGGCACACTTTTTGCTTCATGGATTATGTTGAATAAAGATAAAAAAGGAGAAAATAAAATGAACACAATGCTGAACATCAATCCGTGGAGTGTCTTGAGCGAGCTGCTCGACGCAAACAGCCGCGCGTTCAAGAATATGTCGGCGCGTGCAGCCGGAAAATTTCCGCCAGTCAACGTGTACATCAACGATAATGCCATCATAGTTGACCTTGAACTGCCGGGGAAAACAGCAAAGGATGTTGATCTTTCGCTTGAACCGCAAGCCATAGTCATCGCCGACAGGCCAGCAGAAACGACAGACGCCGCAACCGGCAAACCTGCCGAGACGCGTCCTGCATGGTCGCGCAGACTTGAAATGCCGTTCAGGGTGGATGCGGACAAGGCATCCGCAAAATTCACCGACGGCATCCTGAGGATCCAGCTTCCCAGGGCCGAGAACACTGGCATCCGCCACATCGCAATTGAAGGCTGAAAGAAAGGAGAAAGAAAATGAACGAGACCAAATACATTGTACCTTCGGCGACACTCTCCGAAAGACCCGATGAGTTCGAGCTCAGGTTTACGGTACCGGGCATCGGCAAGGGAGATGCCGACCTTCACATGGAAGGCAAGACCCTCACCCTCAAGACGCACGCGAAACACGAAGCGCCGGACGGATTCAAGACCGCCGCGACCGAGTTCGAGCGTTTGAACTACGCAATGAGCGTTGAGATTCCGGAAATGGCCGATACCGCATCACTGACGGCGAAGATAGAGAACGGAATTCTCACGGTCGTCATGAAGAAGCGTCCGGAAACGCAGCCGAAGAGGATCGAGATACTCTGACTTCCTCAAAACAAAGAGAAAGAGAACCCCACGCGTTAAAGCATGGGGTTCTCTTTTTGCCTTGTCTCAGACTATCAGAGCACGGGGAGAGCGGCGAGCTCGGTGAGGAGCTTGTAGTTCTCCTTGAAGCCTGCCTCTGCCTTGTCGAGAAGGGCCTTCGCCTCATCGGCGCCGACCATCTTCACGAGCTGGCGGAAGCGGTTCTCGCCGAGGTCCTTCGAGAGGGCGTTGGCGGAGAAGG
>SUVZ01000420.1 GCA_015061765.1 Lentisphaerota bacterium | reverse complement strand
TTCTCAAGCGTAACGGGCGCATCATTCGTAAACACCAACGTATTGTCGAGAAACGTTGTCGGCTGAACGCCGTTCGCATCCGCCCAGTTTGAGAAGTCGGAATAAGTCGCGCTTTCCGGACCGATGTAGTAGTAGGTTGCGCCAGAAGCGCAGAGAGCGGAAGCGACAGTACAGCAGGCAACGGCAATTTTGCGCATACGGAACTCCTTTCACGTACAAGGTATCTTACTTCTGTTCAACAAGCGTAAAATCCAGGGAACGCATACTCAGGTATCCTGCCACCATGAGGTTCAGGACATGACGCCCCGCCTCCAAGCGCACCGTAAACGGCTTCGCCTTGAGGGAGGTCGCCCACAATGCCGGTTTGGGCGCGGGGCAATCGAAAGTGCCTGCATGCCTGCCGTCAACCGACATTTCAAGCTTATTGTCGGCCTTGCAGGCAGAGGAATACTCAAGCTCCACCCTGTAAAGACCGGAAGTCTTTACGTCAACCGTGTAGTTGAGCCATGTGCCGGTATGAATCTGGAAAACCTCCTTGTTGCCCAATTTGAACGGAGTTTCCTTGCGCACCTTCGTATCCTTGAGATTCGTGAGGAATGAATGGTACGCCACTTCACGGGGGCCTTCATCATATTGACAGGCAAGAATTTTTCCCGGAATCGTATGCGGCACGCCTTTCCATGGCTTGGACTCAATGCCCGTATCCGGAATCCGATAGCGATATTCTTCGGTAAATCCGATCCTGCCCTTTTCGTCACGCGCAAAAACTCGCAGGAAGTGCCCCAGGCCGTCCCACGGAATTTTCTTCCGGGCGCGTCCACCCGGCGCCCCGTAGCGCGTATTGTCGTAGGATTTCTCGGAGAATTCAACATCGAACAGATACGGCGAGGCGAACGGATCCCGCGAAGCAGAGGCGACCATATAGCCGCCGTCGAAAAGCCAGGCGTCGGTTATTTTTGCACCATCGACGGATGAGGCATTGGCGCGATAGGTCAAATGCTCTCCGTCTTTCACCGACGTCCGGCCTGCCGGTTCGGCCCATGTCACCTTCGGCAAATCGGAATCCGGCATCGCATACACGCGCATATAGTCGATTTTGTAGTATTCGGGGAACTTGAAGCCCTTCGTGTTGCGATGCCCCCAACCGCCCATTATGCATCCGCTGAACTTAACATGCAGCGGCGCACAGACGGCCGCATGGTTGATTGCGTCAAACGTAACCGATTGATATGGGCTGTGGTTGGCCTGCGTACGCATCAACTTGCCGTTGACGTAATAGGAGATCTCGAACGGAGTCCATTTGCATCCGATGACATACCAATCATCGATCGTCCCTGGCATCGTCGATTTGTAATTCCAGCTCTTGAGCGCCTTGGCCGTCTCGATGTGCAGATTGTGATCGAGAATCGGGCGATGGGGGCCAGCGGGTGTTGCGGCACGCGTATAGTAATCCTCGAAGATATCGATCTCCGCGCCGCAAATTATGGGGTTGCGGCTGCTTGAACCGTAAAGCCAGAAAGCGCTCCACCAGCCGCTGTTCTTCGTAAGCTTGACCTTGGCCTCGAAATATCCGTAGCGGAACACCTTGGCCGAAGCGATACTCGAGGAGCGCAAGGTATTGGTCCCCGGCTTGAAGTCGCATTTGATGAAAAGATGACCTTCTCCATCAAGCCCGACGAAACCATCCTTCCTTCTGAAGCTGCCTGACGTCCATTTGGTCCTGTCAACCTCCGTTCCGTTGAAGTCGTCCTCAAAAACGCACGGCCATCCGGCGGCTTTCGGATCGAACGTCTCGCAAGGCTCGACGACCGCCTTCGGCTTGGGGCGCTCATATCCGCTTTTCGCGCGGATGATCCTGCGCTCATCGATGATGAACGTGGATTCCTTGCCGGGATTGAGCGGATTCATCCGGATGAAGGAGTCAAAACCGTCCTCGAACATCTCGCGGAAGAATGCGGCATCTCCGACGATGGTGCGGCGGGAATTGTCGGAAAGCGAGGTCAAGACGACGGCGAAGCCCCCGTCCCGGCGGGAGTAGAGCTCGACATCGACCGGGAGCGCGGAAGCGGGGAACTCGATGCGGCGCGGACGACGGCCGTAATCGAGAGTCTCGCAGGCGAGCGTATCCGCATTCACGGACGAAATCTTCACGGTAAATTCGCCGAGAGGACACGAGCAGACAGATTCAATGGACCCCTCAAAAGCATACAGGCGATAAAGCTGGCCATGGAAAAACTTCGCCGTCGAAGGCATGAAATAATGGTTCTTCGGGGGATGGATCTTCAGGCTCTGCGCCGTTTTGTAAACGCCACGCGTGGTCTTCGTCAAAAGACCGTTCGCGATGGGCGCCTTCTCCAGCTTTGGATTGCCCATGCGCGGAACATTCTTTTCGTAGTTGTCCGTGAAAAACGTCGAAAGCCGCACAAACGACGCCGCTTCCTTCTCTGTGACATTATCCGCGAATGCAGACATGCCGCACATCAGAAAAACCACACAGAATCTTGACACCTGTTGCATAGCACCTCCAGTTACAATAATGACGGATAGATGTAAAGTATCAAAAATCTTTTCCTTTTTCAAGACAATAAACTCGGAGTGTCATGTGGATTTCAAAAGCGGAATTTTTGTGGAGAGCAAAAGCGGAAAGAATTCTTCTCTTTCCGCACCTGATTTCACCCTTTCCGGACCTTGGGATTGTTGCTGAAAAGGACGACTGGTCGTACGCCGTGCTCAGGCTTCTTCAGCACAGCTGACAGCGTGCCATCAATATGGCGACACAGCCAAACCTTCGTCCCGTTGGCACATTCCGTCGGGCAAAAACGTCCATCGACAGCAATGCGACCACGAGGTCCGACAACCGCTCGCGTCCACTCCGACCAGACAAGTTCCCACCACCCGTCTTGTGGAATCGCCCTTAATTTACTTCGACCTTCCTCTATCGCCTTCTCCCATGCCTCTTGCGGAGTCATGCCGATCTCACGATGGACCTCAAAGCCGTTGCGGTAGTCGACCAACCTATCCACATGATCATTGATCTCATCCATTGATGCGCACATATTGAAACCTTCCCGTTCGAAATATGCTGGCAGATGATCCTGCCATACAACATGTATCCGCACCTGTTAGCTATCTGATGTTTCATGGGGCGTATGATACGCCTAAATTCCGCTTTTGCTCTCCACACCGGCGGCCGCCCCCCATGGGGGGCTTTCATCTTATGCCTTACCCCTGTAAACAGGGCATGAAACCTACTTTGTCCTTACTGAAAAGCCATTCCGCTTTTGCTCTCCACAGCTGTCCGCTTTTGCTTTCACCGCGACAGACAATAAACTCGGAGTGTCTACAATGTCATGAGCGCCATTTCCAGAAGTAAATGCAAGTTCCACTTGCATTTACTTCCTAAGTTTATTGGGTAGTATTGATAGTGGTGTCTTTCCCTGCTGCTCCTTCCCAGGAAGGAAAGTTGCGTTTACTTCTGGACATGTCTTTGAAATCAATCACCCTGTCGTGCATTGCGCCGCTGGCGCGACCACGAAAACCGGTGGGCGGCGAAATCGCGCTTAATGCGCGATTGAATCGTCGGCAGCCTCTTTCGGCTTGAGACCATGGAAGCGGCGACAAATTGGGTTGATCCGCTGGGAGGGTCGCGCTTGTCGCGACCGACAAAAGCGGACACGGCAAGCGTGTCCCTCCCGATTGCAGTCAAACCCTTTATAACGTCTCGCCGCGAGGCTTCCTCCGATTCACCCTGTCGGGCTCAAGCCGCACCACCGGACACGAAACGGCTCCGCCGTCACGAAAGGTTTAG
>SUVZ01000419.1 GCA_015061765.1 Lentisphaerota bacterium | reverse complement strand
ATGATTTTGTGCAAATAACGATAGATTTCCCATTGACGGCGAAGCTGCTGTTATGATACCATAAGAGCCAATTAAAGAAAGGATTCTATCCTGCCTATGGGATAGCAATGATTTATTTTTGTTCAAAAGATTACTCTTGTTTTTGAGAAATTTGATATATTATCAACTAAAGGAGAGAAATTTATTATGAGAAATTACAGAAAAACAGTGATTGCGGTGCTGGCCGTGGTTGCCGTTGCGGCCTCTTATGCCGGAAATACGGCCAATCCTGATGCAATCGAGCTCGCGCCTCTTCCGATGCCGGTTGAGATGACTCGTGATATCGACACTCCAGTGCCGTTCGACGCGACGACGACCGTCACCGTGGATTGTCCGGATGCAGCGGCTGTCGGTTGGCTCGCCACGCATTTCAAGGAATGGTACGGCGACCAGGCGCCGAAAGCCGTTGCCGGCACGGCGTCGCTTGCGCTCAAGGCGGGCGATGAAGCCTATGCCGTGAGCGCTGACGCCTCCGGCGTGAAAATCGCTGCGCGTTCGCTTGCCGGTGTCCGCTGGGCTGCGTACTCACTCAGGCAGATCACAATCGCAAAGCGCGGCACGTTCAGAACCGCCGGTCGCATCCTTCCGACGCTGAAGATATCGGATGCACCGCATCTTTCGTTCCGCTGCATTCACCTCTGCTGGATTCCCGAGGTGCGCAAGGAGCAGATAGAGCGCGCGATCCGTTTGGCGGCGCTCATGAAATTCAACTATGTAATCCTCGAACCTTGGGGTATGTACAAGAGTGAGAAGCATCCGTGGTGGAGTTGGCCGGAGGCCAAGATGACGAAGGCAGAGGTGCGCCGTCTCGTAGCAATCGGCAAGGATCTTGGCGTTACGCTTATCCCGCAGATTGCCGCCTATGGACACGCCGGCGCCGCCCGCAGCTGCACGGTGAAGCACTGCGTGCTCGATCTGCAGCCAGAATACGAGCCTCTCTACGAGCCGGGCGGATGGAACTGGTGTCTGACCAATCCAGAGACGCAGCGGGTTCTGCGCGAACTCATCGTTGAAATGCTGGATGATTTCGGCAATCCTCCGTACATCCACCTCGGTTGCGACGAAGCGCAGCCGCCGTCGTGTCCCGACTGCCGGAAGCGTCCTTACGGCGAACTCGTATGTGAGCATATAGCCGGGCTCGCCACTTTCGCCAAGGAACGTGGCGCACGTGCGATGATATGGCACGACATGCTTCTTGACCGAGGCGATGAACGTTGGAAAGGTTTCGTCCGTTGCGGTTCCAAGATAACGGCGACGCTTGCCGACACATTGCCGAAGGATGTAATCATCTGCGACTGGCAGTATTCATATGGCAACATGAAGGAGGTGCGCAAGGAATGGCCGACGATCCGCTATTTCAAGGAGAAGGGGTTCCCTGTAGCCGGATGTCCGTGGCTCAACTTCAATGCCATGAAGCCGATGGCCGATTTTGTGGCTGAAATTGGCGCATTCGGATACATCCAGACCACATGGCACCATCTGCGTGGGTATGACTGGGTGAAGATGTACCGTTATGGTTCCTCTGCCGCGTGGGGGACACCTCTGCGAGACGGACAGGGTGGTCATGGACCTACTCCTCAGTACGACACGGAGTTCGGCAATGCCCTGCGCATGGTCGGTCACGATATGAAGGTGACTGATTACCGCGACACGGGGCATGTCGACTACCAGATGCCGCCATCGTGGTGGATGGACAACTGAAAGCGGAAATCACACACGAGGTTCAGCCTCAGGATTCCGGCTGGTGACAGCGGTGCGCTTTGTCTGCTATAATTAGAGCCATGAAAATAAGTCCGCAGCATAGGCCGGCCAAGCCCGGAATCCGTGCATCCCGACGTGTGGTCGTGGCGTTGAGAATGGCCGGTATCGCCGGTCAGGACAAGCTCAACGGAATTTTCGACCATTTGAGTTCAGGCTACCGCTGGCAGCTCATAATATATCGCACCAGGCAGGAGTTCACCGCTGAAACCGTACGTCATGAGATATCGCTTGGTACGAACGGTTTCATAGTGGGGATTCCCGATGCCGTGGATGCTCTTGCCGAACTTGCGGAACTTGATGTGCCGACGGTCGTGATGAATGTATCAGGCGGCGGCATTGAACGCAGGAAAAGAAAAATTGCCTACGTAAAAAGCGATTCCGCCGTCGTCGGACGTGAGGCGGCTCTCACGTTGATGCGCCAGGGAGTGTACAAAAGCTATGCCTATGCCGGTTACCGTTCCGACAGCGACTGGAGCAGGGAGCGTGGGATGGCCTTCCGAAGAGCCCTGGAGAAGGAAGGATTCAGCTGCAGGATGTTCGACGTCGAACATTTCGGCGGTGATATTGAAGACAGGAAAGTGCTTTCAGACTGGCTGAGCGAGCTTCCCAAGCCGTGTGGGCTGCTAGCAGCATGCGATGACAGATCCTTTGAGATACTGGATGTGTGCAACCAGTCGAAGATAAAGGTTCCGGCGGAGATCGGTTTGATTGGAGTGAACAACGATCCTATCCTCTGTGAAAACACAGAACCGCGCCTTTCGAGCATTCAGCCGGACTTCGTCGGAGAGGGACGGCTTGCCGCCGAACTGCTGGAGCGCATCATGTCCGGACATGATCTGTTCAGCGGAGAGCGTTTCAGAAAGGTGGGAATCAGGACGATTGTCCACCGCGAGTCTACGACTTCCTATTCGAAGTCCGGGCGGCTTGTGCAGAAGATGCTTGCCTACATAAACGCCGAAGCTCTTACCGGGATTGGGGTTGAAGACGTGGCGGCGAAATTCAAGGTGTCGAGATCGCTTCTTGAATTGAGATTTCGCGAACTTCAGGGTGAGAGTGTCTATGAGGCGATCCTCAGGGTGCGTCTCGAAGAGGTGAAACGCAGATTGCGGCAGACGTACGAGACGATCTCGGAGATCACGGCTGCATGCGGATGGAAGAATCCCGCCCCGCCAAAGGCGCTCTTCAAGAAACGCTTTGGAATCTCCATGCGCGAATACCGTAAGCAGAAAAGGGTATGAAGGGACGAATAAAGGCTTCGTTTAGTCGGAGAATGGAGTTTTTGGTCGAAAGGTGATGTTATTTTGGTCAAAAAATTACTCCTTTTTCTTGCGTCCGTGGTAAAATTAACGGCATGAGCAACAGTATGTCCGAAAAAATTAAAATACGTTTCCTGCTTGCAGTGGCCGGTCTTGGAGGTCTGCTTTACGGAGTGGATTTCGGGGTGATTGCCGCTGCCGAGCCTTACTTGATGTCGCTTGGTCTTTATTCCGGCGGCAGGGTCAGTCTTATCGTCGGTGCCGTAATGATGGGTGGGCTTGTGTCTTCGCTCACGGCGGGGGTTCTGTGCGATTTCTTCGGTCGTAAAAAGATGATTGTCGCCTGCTCGGCGATGTTCCTTCTTGCCGTTCCGGTCGTATGCCTTTCCATCGATTCGTTCTGGGTGCTTTTCGCTGGGCGCATGCTGCAGGGAATGAGCGCGGGGTACATGGCTGTGGTCATGCCGATGTACCTTACCGAAACACTGCCTCCGGAAATCCGCGGGCGGGGAACTGGAGTGTTTCAGTTCTTTCTGGGTCTGGGGCTTGTCGTGGCGGCGGGTGTCGGATGTCTTGTGGCCAACATCTACGGAGCTGCCGATGCCAAAGGGCTCGGAGCGGATGGAATGATTTCCGCATGGGGAGCGAACTTCTGGTGGACTGTTGTTCCTGTGGGGGCGCTTTTCGTCGGTTCGTTCTTTCTTAGGGAAAGTCCGGTGTGGCTTGCGCGCCGTGCGAATGGCGGTAAGGAA
>SUVZ01000418.1 GCA_015061765.1 Lentisphaerota bacterium | reverse complement strand
AAAGGGCCACATCCCCGCCGACTGCAATCGCACCCCAACAGGCGGATTCGCCGAACACACCTCAATCCTCCACCATCACTTATGAAACACCTGAGCAAAGACAGTTTTCTGCATTTGGGTGAACATTGGAAAATGAATTGAGGAAGGACATATCCCCGTAATTACCTCCCATGACAATACACCCATACCCGACCATCATCTTTCCGCAGTTTCAGCTGCGCCACACCGCCCAGGCAGCCCTTAGGCAAAGAGCCTGCCACAAGGTAACAGCCGTTTGTCTCTGTCACTCGCCACGGACGTTCCGACACAACCTCATTTCCGTAAAGCATGACGAACATCCTTTCTGCGGCACGGGCTGCGGCAAGCGGGGTCGCGCAAGGCGTGTCCGACAGTTCTTTGTAGACCTTTTGCCCATGATCGTACATGGACGCATCAGGATCGCAGACAAGGAAACGTGTCGAGTTTCCGCCGTTCGCGCGGAACAATGGCCATCCTGATTCACGGAACGCCAAACGTAGCGATATCTCCCGTCGATCGCACTTGCAGGGACATGTCGGTATTGTTATTTCAGCCCACCCCGTCACACGTGCAACTTTGCACCACCTGAAATCATGCTCGTCTCCCGTAAGCCGATTCGCCCACTCACTGTGACAGCTCACATGCGTCAACTGCATGTTGCACGGCACGTCGATAGCGAGAACATAAGACTTGCCGTTTTCAATTCTGATGTCACACCTCAATCTATGCTTTTCACCAAGCCACTTGAGCCATCCTGCCGATTCGTATGATACCTTTTGAACTTCCTTGAAAGGACCAAGACCACTTCGAGACGACCAAGCGACCGAGGGAACCGCATTAGTCGCGGCAAGCGCGCACGAGCATGACAGAAGACAGATTCCTGCAAACCATTTCACTTGTCCGTCCACCCTACTTCTTTTGATTGCGTAAAACACTGATGGACGACTGGACGATATTCACAAGAACTGCGCCTTTGCATATTATCTCAAATCTTTCACCTCGTTTGGCATAGCGCGGCTCCGCATAGCATATCTCAACTGAAAGATCTCCGACCCGCCCCTTGAAGTAGACCTTTTTGTCGAGGCCAAGCAACGCCCTTGTGTCCCCAAATACAGGAACGCCCTCTTCTGTCCGTCCAGCAAAAAGTCTGGACTCGTCCATCGTGTGTGCCTTCGGTATGCTTTCGCCATACTCCGACTCCAGACGACTCTGTACGCGCCTTGCCAGCTCCTTCAATTCAACCTCTGAAACATCGCCGTGATACGGGCGGCGAATTGAAAAGTTCACATAAGGGATGGAACGGGACAACACTGATTTATATAGTCTGGACTCTATCATGCCCTCAAAAGGCTTTGCCATTGCCGTCCATTCTTCCATAGCCTTCGCCGGTGCATTCGGTTGCCGCACGACACCCGGTAGACCGTTGGCCGCGGATGGATTGTTGAAATCCACACCAAACAGCCGCATGACCGTCCCACGGAGTTTACCCGCTTCTTCATGAGCCTTTTTCTGCTGATCCTTCGTCATTAACATGTCACGACAAGACGAGTGCACCACATTCGTAATGACTGGAATTCTATCGCCTGACTTATAGGATGCAGGTTCGGAAGACAATGAACAGGACACGCAAACACTGCAATCGCCCTTGTCATTCACCATGCCATTGACATCATAAGATATCAATCCAAATTTCCCCACCCGTGCCCCGTGGAAAACAAGAAAACTTACGGCCAGTCCATGACATTTCTGGTTCGCTTCCCTATATTTCTTCAAGTGTCGATCCACTTCCTGTTTCGCTGCATCTTCAGTCTCATCTTGGATACAGCACATGACGATCCCCAGGCGTTTTTGAATATCCGCGACAATCCTACCGGTCTTTTCACGGCATTCTTCATAGGACATCTTATCGGCGGGAACGCGACCCGGGCCATATGATGAAAAAGAGCATCTCTCAAGGTGCTTTTCCCGACCTTTGAACATGAGCGAAAGTCCATTGAAGCCGAAATATGGCTTTGAAAGATGCGCTGTCGCATAATATTGGAAATTAGTGGTTGTCGTTCTTGCCATCGGATCGTAGTTTGCATAGGCGGAAGTGCGGATCCAATTTCCGAATGCCGCTGAATATTCTGTTGAACCGATCTCTAGCGCGAATGGAGAATCAAGCACGATCCCACCGCTTTCAACCCTGTACTTTTGTGCACCTTCGCAAAAAACGACAGATGCGACCAACGCCACCGCGACAGCAATCATCTCTTTTGAAAACATCTTTACCACTCCTTTCCAGTCATTTCAGTAAATTCGCCTGTTCTCGACATCGACTAATTCAAACACCTTAACTTTCATCCCTTGTATCATAATGGCGTCAAAAGCGCCTTCGACCATATTTGCGCTCACGATTTCGTCTGGCTCCGCAACGGTAGGTCATCCACACAAGAAAGCAGCAGAAAAGAATTATCATCACAGCCATCACGACACCAAAGGCGAGTTCCAACGGGACGTCTTTGGAACACATGCGCAATGCAATTGCCGCCGCAACCGCTGCAAGGGCCGCAAGAATCGATCCAAGCACCCAATATTTTACCGCCAGACGCCAAATTCCGCCCCTCGGGAACTGGCCTTCACGAGACGAATCGAAAATCCAGTCCATGTCATCCGTATTCATCAGTATTCCCCCATAAGCTTCAACAGAAGGCACGCATTGAGCGCATAACCGCCAACAAATACACCCCATGCGACAAAATAGCACCGACGAAGATTCAGCACTGCTCCAACCATCAGCGACACGATTACGACGATCATTGCCGCTGCCGCCAGCTGTCCGTCAGGACACAATTCCCAGAATCCGTGCTCCCAGCCAAAACGTCCGTGAACCATTGGGCGTCCGGCAATCACCTTCCATACCGTTTCATTATAATAGGCGAGCCCTGCCGTCCAACACAGCAACCGGAATGCCATCAGCCCAAGCAACGTCAAACCGATGATCCCATATATCACCCGCTCGACTTCATGATCTACATTCCGGTCATCTAACATCTCGCAATATCCCTCCTCGCATGCTTCAAATTATAGCACATAAGTACCGTTTCTTTTCGCACGGCAATATATTAATTTCATCCGAATTAATCCGTTCTGAACACAAGAACTCCGGAAGCGCACCGCATACCTTTTCGGGAAAATGAATATGTGATCTCACCTTCGTGGCCGACAGCAAGGTCAAGCGTGACTGGGTCATCTGGAAGAACCGGATTCATGAACTTGACCTTCTTGATGCATGTGAGACATATTCCACACCCAAGAATCTTTTTCGCACTGGCGACAGCCTTGTCTATCAGCATTACGCCGGGCGTTATCGGACGATCGGGGAAATGGCCTTTGAAGAAAGGCGTCGCAGACGGAAACGAAACTTCTGTCACCATAGGCGATATTGGTCTTTCTTGAGTGAATGGAATGGACATACGCGGCGCATTATAGCAAACTTTCATATCCCCATCCACTTCCGGTCAAAAAGACGAAGTGACAGAAGTGACGGCGTGACAGTCGTTCTGGAATTCACCAAGAAGCATCTTCAGCATCATGACAAGGGAAAAACACCTATGGCCGTATAGAAAATCTATACGGCCATAAGAATTCCCTTCGCCTAACGATGAAACCTACGTCGACGAATCTGGCTGTCCTATTGAATCCCGCCAGAAGACCGCCGTTATATCCATTCAATGAACTAACGGAACTGTACAGCGAATGAGATGCTCTATGCATCCTTCCTGCACACGCGCCTGTAGTTCTCTCCTATCGTGTCC
>SUVZ01000015.1 GCA_015061765.1 Lentisphaerota bacterium | reverse complement strand
GCGAGGACGATCCTTTTCTTCAATATGTGGCGTTTCACTGCTTTGTCCATAGCGGCGGGAAAGATACCACATCCCCCTCGCGAAGTCAATGAGAATATGGTTCGGACTGATTCTCATGAGGGCTGGTGTAGGGTTTTTGACTCGACTTTATACGATTGGACTTTTCCACGGGAGGACTTTTCCACGGGAGGACATTCCCACGATTGGATTTTTTTTTCGCAGGTGGATTTTTTGCAGGTGGGTTTCCGGAGTTGAACGAAAAGATCTGGTATTGTCAGGAGTTCAGAACGAAAGCATTCACTACACGGGTTTGCAAGCGGCATGTTGCGGGTGGTGCAGGAACATTTAGAATAAAAATCATCTGTCAATGTGAAATATGCTTTGCCGTAATTACAACGTAAAATTCATCAGGATACGGTTATCATTCATTCACAATAGGCGATTTCGGACGGAAAGCCGATATATTGGATCTTTTGCGGAAAGACATTACCTTGAGATTGCAATGGTCAATGAAGGTATGGCTTTCAGCCGTGCTTTCTGCCTTAATCTGAATGCGGAGATAGTGAGGATTGCAATGGCAAGGGAAAGGTATGTTCTGTATGTGAAGATTGAACTGTGTTTAGCCTTGTATGCCATAGCATATTATATTGCATGGAAAGCTCTGTACTCTTCACGACTTTGCACGTGATATGGCAATACCCGCAAATTTCAACTGCTGTTTTTAGGTTAATTATAGCAGGGGTGTACCCCGATTTGTCTTGCCAGTGCACGAACATGGCGTTTCACAGGAGGATATCCGAAAATCACTGAAAAAATTTTGAAGGTTTAGAATGGCGCATAAGTTGCGTTAACCCCCGAAAAAACGCAAAGAGTTAAAACTTCAAAATATTGAATTTAGCACAAAAAAAAAAGCAGTTTTAGTATGGTATTTGAGTTTCAGTTATGGTATCATACGCGGCTCGTTTTAGGGTTGTCATGCCCAGAAAATAAAAAGGAATAGGAAAATGAAGATGATGATAAGCAAGTATATGAGTGCGTTTATGGTCGCTTTTGTGGTCGTTTTCGCGTTTACTGCACCTATTGCTGCGGCAAATGTCGCCAAGGTCGACAATACTGATGCCGTTGCGGTTATCGGTGAGCAGGGCTACAAGACCTTTGCAGAGGCCCTTACGGCGGCGAAGGCGATGACCGGCGATGTGACGGTTGAGATTCACGAGAAGGTAACGCTCAATACTTCGCTCTCCGGAAGTTACAGTTCCATCACGTTCGTCGGCAAGGATACGGATGCCGAAATTTATCTCGAGGTTCAGGGCTATATCACCGCTACCGGCAAGACGGTCAACTTTCAGGATCTGACGCTCAGCAAGTCGCAGGGTGGTTTCATCACCAATGCTGGCTTTATGAATACTGCCTTTGGCGTTTACGATGTGAAGGCTGTGAATTACACCAACTGCACATTCTCCAATGGTGCTTATGCCTCTTCTGGAACGGTAACCTTTACGAAGTGTATCTTCAAGCGGTCTTGGGATAAGTACGGTCTTTGGGCGTATGGCGATGTGAACTGTATTGTCGACGAGTGTACCTTTGACGATTATCGCGGCATTAAGATGTATGCCGAGGGAGCCGCCAAGACTACGGAGCTGACGGTCAAAAATAGCAATTTTTCTGCGGTTACTGACAAGCCTGCAATCGTCCTTACATACGGCGAAAGTGTGAATCTTGAGGCTAATACCTATTCTCCCACGGGTACGTTTGAGCTCGACCTTGATGGCGCTCCCAACGGAGTGGCGGTCACTTCCGATGTCGCTCCTACCTGCAAGAATGACGACGGCGCTTGCGGCGTTCTGGTCGACGGCAAGATCTACACGACGGTCGCACAGGCTGCGGCAGTTGCCACCTCCGGCAGTACGGTGACCTTGCTTCATAACTCCACTGAAACAGTTGAATTGCCAGAGGGCGTCATACTGAATAAGAACAACTTCACTGCTGACGGCGTTACGGTTGCTCAGCCTGTCGCCAAGATTGGTGAGAAGGGTTACGCCACGCTTCAGGCGGCGATTGATGCTGTTAAGGACGGCGAGACGATTACGCTTTTGGCCGAGTGCGCGGAAACGATTACATTTACGCAGACTAAAGACGTCAGTTTTGTGATTGATGGTAATAATCAAAAGATGACCGGCAGCATCAATATTACCGCACGTGCCGGAAAGGATGCCGCCAGCACATTGGTGATTAAGAATTTCCAGTTTGTGACAGATAAGATTAGTCATGACTTCATCAAGTCTGTTGAAACAAATTATTATCCGAATAACATCACGATTGAGAACTGTTCTTTCATCGGTACGGCGGATATCGCTTCTGCGGGTTATGCTGTTGTTGCGGTGCGCTTGAAGAGTGCAAACAATATTCTCGTTAAAGATTGTACCGGTTCCGGCCTGCACTCTTTCTTGCAGAATACCGCCGGTTGGAACGTCAATCTGGATAATGTGGATGTGACTGATTCACTTGGCGGTTTCGCGATGGGGACTGTTCAGGGAACGACGATCAAGAACTGCGATCTTGATGTTGAGACGATGGGTATTCGTTTGGACGCGCAATATGACAATAATGCGGAAATCACCGATTGTAAGGTCACGGCCTTTATACCTGTTGTTGTCCGTAAAGCGAGCGTGGACGGTACTTTGACATTCTCGGGCTCCAATACGATGACGGCCGAAAACACCGATGGCCTCTGGTGCGCAATCGGCACTGTTGAATATAAAGAGAACGGTACGATGCCCACTGCTCCTACCGGCAAGGTCGTCGTCACTCTCAATGACGCAAATCTTCCCGCTTCTGGCGTTTACGGTAACTATGCAGTTGCAGTGGTCAATGGCGTTAAGTATGTTACCTTGAAGGATGCTGTCGCGGCTGTTGCTGATGGCGGCGTTATTATGCTTATTGCTAACGAGACCTTTACGGAAGCAAATCGCACATCAAGCGGCGGTAGTTGGTACGAAGGCCTTTATTATGTTGGCGACAAGAGCTTTACGATTAATCTCAACGGGTTCACGATTACTCAGAATGGTGCCGTTAATGACTATTTGATGCTCTTTAAGAACGAAGGATCTAAGGCAAACGCTATTACTCTTCAAAATGGTACGATGGATGCTGGTTCTACAGCATATTGTGCGATTTGCACATCTAGTGCTAGTACGCAGAAGATTATCGTTAACCTTGAAAATGTCAATGTAATCGGTAATAATTCCAATGGTTCTGTTCTGAAGATTCGTGGTGGTACGGAGTTGAATGTTAAAGCAGGAACCAAAATTACTGGTAAGAACAGCTATCTTGGAATTGAGTGCGTTGCTTCAACCGTCAACATTTATGACGGTGCCGAAATCTACATGAATGGTACCGATAGTTACAATGGCTGTCTTGTCGGCGCATGCGGCGGCGGTGTTGTTAATGTATACGGTGGTTATGGTAAGGGCGTGAAGGGCGGCTTTATCGCTATGACCTCTGGCGGCTCGATCAACGTCTTCGGCGGTGAATGGATTGCAAATAACGATGGTACGGTTGGCAATAATAGCAATTTCTATGTGCTTACTGCCCAGAACAACAAGAATGAAAGCGGCTATGTTGGTGCATCTGTCATCAATGTTACTGGCGGTATTTTCCGCGGAGGCATGGACGCATGGGTGCTTAACGATACTACTGTTGAAAAGGCCGAGTTGAACATCGCTGGCGGAAACTTCAATGCAAATCCGACAGCTTATTTGGATGAGGGATATGTAGTTAACGAGGTCAGCGGTGTATACACCGTCGCCAAGGCTGTAGCTAAGATTGGTGCGGGCTATTACACGAACCTTGTTGACGCCTTCAAGGCGGCGACGGAAGGTTGCACGATTGAAATCCTCTCTGATGTCACGATTGACTACAAGTGGGATTGTCGCGATTATGCAACGGGCGGTTCTCACTCGCAGTTCAAGGAGTCGGTGACGATTAACGGTAATGGCCACACCCTCAAGTTCACCGGTACTGTCAATGACAGCAACTGGAACACGATTTTCCGCTTTGAGGAAAATGCAACGGTTAATAACCTTACCGTTGATATCAGCGAAGCGACTGGTGCTCAGCGCGTGATATCCGCCAAGAAGAGCCTCACGGTTGACGGTATTACGGTTGTCGGCAGCGCGAAGTACGGCATCATCTTCGGTGAAGGTGCAAGCGCAGCTGATTTGGCGGCAGCTGAGATTGTCGTTAAGAACTCCACTCTCACGGGTACGAGACGTGCAATCTCCGATAATGAAGGCGGCAAGGATGTCAAGTCTGTTGCGATTACGGACAATACCTTGAATGCTAACGTCTATGCTTCCGCCTCCGAAAGCATCACCTTCAATAACAACACTGCCGCAGGTGAGGTTGACCTTCGCTCTTACACGGCTGAAAACGTTCTCAGCGTCGAAGCTAAGGGCAATACGCTTAACGCGGGTGTCAAGAACTACATCTACGCAAAGAACATCGATGCGCAGGAAGGCTTCACTGCTGAGCGTGTTCCGACTACGGTTTCTACTTACGAACAGTTGATTGCCGCGCTTGCAGAAGATAATGCCTATGTTGTTCTTGCTAACGACATTACGGCTACCGCCACCCAGAGCAGTGGTTACGGTAAGGCTGGTATCGTCGTTGAGGCTGGTGATGTTCTCGACGGCAACGGCAAGACGCTTACGATCAATGGCGCAAATGCGACATGGGATTGCGCCATTGCCATGAGGGGCGGCGAGGTCAAAAATCTCACAATTGCCGGTGCGATGCGCGGCGTGTTCATGCCTGACGCAAACGGCGATGTAGTAATTGACAACTGCAAGTTCCAGGATGTCATTTACACGTTCAACTCCGATGCCGGCAGCAAGGACTATACGGTTACCATCAAGAACACTGAGCTCAACGGCTGGACCAGCTTCTCTGATGTGCACAAGGCTGTAGTCTTCGATACTTGTACATTCGCTAAGGGCAACGGTTATGCTTATTGCCGTCCTTATCAGGCGACGACATTCAAGGATTGCTCGTTCTCGGATGATTACGCGTTTGATTGTTCTAAGGTTGCCGATAATGAGCTTGCGTTTAACGAGTGCACGTATAATGGTCAGGCTATCACAAGCGAGAATGCTTTTGACCTCTTCGGTGACGGTGCGAAGGTTCTTGTGAACAGTGTTCCGGTGAACTACACCAAGGTCGCCAAGATCGGTGACAGCTACTATGCGACGCTTCAGGCCGCTCTTGACGCTGCGGCTGCCGGTACGGGCAATGTCACGGTTGAAATCCTTTCCGACATCGACCTTACGGGAACAGCTTGGAATCCTGTCACGGTTTCTGCTTCCGGTTATCCGTTTGTGACCGTTAACGGCAACAACAAGACGATCAAGGGTCTTAACGATATGCTTTTCGCCGGCACGTGGGCGGGCAAGTCGGGCCTTGTCATCAACGATCTTACGATCGCCGATTCGACCATCGTCAACGATGAGAATGATTCCAAGGGTACTGTCGGCGTCGGCGCGTTCATCGGCTATCCGCAGGCGAGCGAGACGATTACGCTTAATAATTGCCATCTTAAGAACTCCACCGTGAAGGGCGGGCACTGGACCGGCGGCCTTATCGGTATGGCGGGCGGTTATAGCGGCAATGACGGTCCTGTCTTCATGACACTCACAATTGACGGTTGCTCTGTGACGGATTCCACGATTACGGGCAAGGGTTCTGCGGGCGGTATTATCGGTCACGGCAGCTGCTCTGCCTGGACGGATGTTATTATTGTCAACAGCACAGTTTCCGACAACACCATCACCTCTACCGGTTCTTCGAACAACAAGGCCGGTTCGGTAATGGGTACGATCGGCGCTGCTGGTCAGCCTACCACGGTTAATGGTGTAACTAAGACTGGTGGAATGTCTGTCTCGGTTACGACTGCTGGCAACACTGTTAAGTCTGCAGACAAGGTCATCACCACGATCTATGGTCGTCAGGGTACAGAGACGGGTCTTCTCGAGATTGCAGGCGGTACTTATGAAGCATATCCGATTGAAGAGAACGTTGAATACGCCGCTCCGAAGGATGGATATATTATCTTCGAGAATGCTGACGGCAAGTACGGCGTTAAGGAAGGCACTTATGTCGCTCAGATTAATGGGGTTAAGTATGAAACCCTCGCATCTGCTCTCGCTGCCGCTCAGAATGATGCTGTAGTTGAGCTTCTCTGGGCGGAAGGCAATGCGCCTATCGCGATGAACGGTTCGGTCTATGGCAATAAGACTGTAACAATTACAGGTACTGCCGAGGTCGACTGGTCGAAGGGCTGGCTTTTCGTCGGTCGCGGCGGTGTGGGTAACGGCACGGTTATCTTCGATAATGCGAACTTGGAGTCCGCGTCCGACAACGCTTCGACGGGCATCCATGTCTCTGGTCGTGAGAAGGATACTAATAACAAGTATGATGGAACTGTTGTTATCAACAATTCTACTATTGAGTTGGATTATCTCATTGACAAGGGTGCGATCACGATGACCAATTCTACGCTTACCGTCAAGAACGGTTTTGCGGTCGGCGGTCGTCCGGCTCACGAGACGGAGAGCGGAGCTGACGCTACGGCGACATTCGACTTGACCAACGGTTCAACGCTCATCGTCAATAATCATAACGGTCAGGGGCTTGGCTATGAGGCCATCGGTATTATGAACATCGACGGCACTTCTACGTTCAAATGCACTCAGAGCTTCCTCGTCACCGGAAAGGGCGCTCTCAACGTCGCCAAGGGCGGCAAGGTCGAATTTACAGGCGCCGTTAAGACGCTTACCGTCAACGGTGCCCTTGCGAGCGCGGGCGATGTTTTTGCCGACATCGTCGCCGGTGAGAACGCCGACATCGAAATCTCCGGAGGCGTTTATACGCAGGATGTCAACGAATGGTGCGTCGAAGGCCATGTTGCGCTCAAGAACTTCAGCGACAAGTATGTCGTAGGCGTTGCTCCCACGGCTACCATTGAAAACCTTGGAGCTACAGTCGTACCTGCCGGAGAGTGGAAAGATACGAGCTTCAGAGAGGGCGAAGAGGATATGCCTCTTCCGTTCGTGATGAAGTATGTCGCGGACGAGTCGGCCGAAGCCGGCGCGGCGAGCCCCTATGCCGAATGGTACGGAGACTTCGTGATTTCCTTTGAAGGTCTCGCGAACGGGAAATTCTCCACAGAGGGTTGTTATCTTGCGGGCTATTACGGCAGCTTCGGCTGGGTCAAGGTTCCCGTGGATGGCTTGATGGACACGATTGAAGAGGGGGTCCGTTATCCTGTTATGCTTGGAGTGAATCCGAGCTGGGGGCAGAAGTATGAATACATCTGCAGTGGTGTCGATACCTTCCTCTGCGCGATGTATCTGCCCGAGAGCGTCCTTGAAGCCAATCCCAACCTCAAAGTCAAGCTTGAGCTTTGCGTCGTCGACAATTCGGCCGGCGGTTCCGCCGCTCAGCAGGCACTTGCCACGACTGACAGTCCTTATGCATATCAGTCTGCGGTGAAGGAGTTTGGAGCTCAGGATTTCATTGATGTTGAGCTTCCTGAAGTCGAGGTTGTCGACATCAAGGATACGCTCACGGATTCCGATCCCGACTTGACGTTCGCTCTTAACTTCGCGATTAAGGATTCTGATAAGCTTACGGAAGCCTATCTTGAGAAGCTCTTCGCCAAGTATGGTGATTATTACACCGACTATGTCTTGACGATCAGCGGTCTTTCTCAGGAGTCTGTAACGTTCAATGCCAACGGCGATGCCGACGGCTACCTCGCCGGGCAGTATGATAAGTGGAGTGAGAACTGGGTTTCGGTGCCGTTCGATGACGTTACCGTTGAAAACGGCCAGAGCCTCTATATCATGGAATATGCCGCCAAACTGATGAACAAGCAGGGCCTTCGCTTCACGCTTCGGGAAGTCGCCGAGATCGTTCAGAACTTCGACTGCGGCGTCTACTTTACTCCCGAGTTCCTCGCGGCAAACCCCGACCTCAAGGTCGATCTTGAACTCAAGGTCTTCACCGAGGATGAGAGCGGCAATAAGATTAACGACATTTCCGTCGCGACCAACGAGTTCGACAAGGACGACTTCGGTGTAGCGGCGGTTGTTGCCGAGGATAAGCAGACGCGGTACTTCGCTTCGCTCGCTGATGCTGTCGCTGCGGCTGATGCCGATGATACGGTTATGCTTCTTGCCGATATTTCATCCGATGATACATTGACGATTTCGGAGGATATCACGGTTGATCTCAACGGTAAGACCGTCAGCGGCAACTTCATCGTCAAAGCTGGCGCGACCGTCGAGATCAAGAGCGGAAAGATTGACAATGACAACAACAGTGTCAGTGCAATCCAGTCGTTCGGCAATCTGACGCTCACTGATGTAGAGGCCGAATCCGCACGCCATGTGGTTCGCGTCGAAGGTGGCAAGACCGTCATCAACGGCGGCATTTATAAGGTGACGCCTGAGAGTGCGATGACGCTTCATACTGTCAACGTTTCTGATGGTGGAGAGGTTGAGATAAATGGCGGAAAGTTCGTCGGCCCGAATGGAACGATTGCCGACAGTGGCTCTGCGGTCAATATTCAGGCGGGATCGAAGGGAACGATCAACGGCGGCAACTTCTCCGGCGGCAAGCTGAATACGCTCGCCTCCAGCGCTGCGCTCACGGTTATGGGCGGCATCTACGATCAGGATCCGGCGAAGTATCTGCCGGCCGGCTATGCGACCTACATGGAAGGTGCGGGCTTCGGCGTGATGAAGTGCATCATACTCGACATCAAGGTCGTCGACAGCAAGCCGGTGATCGGCTATGCCGAGTCCGACACGGTTGACGGCGGCGCGCTCATCCTCAAGGCGACCTCCACGCTTGACGGCACGGTCACGTGGACGACGATCACTTGGACGAAGGACGGCGAACTCAGCACGGCCGACACGGTCAAGGACTGGGTGAAGCCGGCAGGGGATTATAGGTTCTTCACGGGTGGTGTCATCAAGTAAGTGTGAGTGACAGTAGATTGTCGGGCTGGAGACGTACAAGTGGGGAGACCTGAACTCCCCCCACTTGCCAAAAACGAAATGAAAAAAAAATGCAGATATCACGTTGGTTAGTGATTGTATTGTCCGTTGCCGGTATGGCGGCAATGGCCGTTCTGTTGGCTTTGCCTAAGGAATGGGTCGGTTATGTCATCATAGGCGGTATGGTACTGTTCATTGGTTTCTTTATGGCTTTTAATGTTCTATTGATTCTAGTCAAGGAAAGACATAGACGTAAAAAAGACAATGATTCAGACCGTTCAGATACCGATAAATGACTGAAACTCATAATTTCCTACCGTTTTTACAATTATTTAAATGCGGTAGGTTCTCTTGACTGTTCTGCCTGTATTCCCGTGTTAAGCACGGGAACGGGTTATAAGTGTCGATTGCAGAAGTAAGTAATTGTGTTGTAGTGGGGACGATGATCAGTATCAAATTTTGTTGAGAATACGGTTCGGACTAATTCTCATGGAATGGTAGGGGATTGAATTGTGAAGGACAGGCGGATGCCTGGAACGGACAAGTACACATAAGGTGATTCTTCTCCTGCTTTTTTGGAAATTATGGGGCGTTTAGCCGACCGGCGGACCTCCAAAACAGATCGCCGGTATTAGGCTTGGGCGCAGTATTGAAAATCGCAAAGGGGAAAGGCAGATTTTTTCATATTTTACTCCATTTCTCTATTCCTCTGACTTCCTGATCGTCCGAATCACTTCACAAAATGTGAAAAACACAAAATTTGTGTACTATAACTTTAATTTATTTCCGTTTTTCAATAAAAAAAAAACATTTTTTAGCATGGTATTTAAAATGCAGGTATGATAAAATACGCGGTTCAAAAATTAAAACAAGCAAGGAATAAGTAAAGTAATGAAGGTCCAGAAAATGCTACAAAGTCTCATGGCGGCCGTCGGGGTCGCTTGGGTGATGACAAGTTCCGTGTTCGCGGCAAATGTCGCCAAGATCGGTGATACCGAATACGCCACGCTTGATGCGGCGATCTCGGCGTGGAAAGAGGGCGATACTATTGTGCTCCTTTCAGATATCGATAGCAACGGCTATTTTGTTAAGAATGCCGATTTTGTCATTGATGGTGCAGGTAAATACACGATCAAATGCTTGTCGCCGAACAGCAACTATCCCAATTACTTTGTGAATGTTGCAAGCGGTTACAAGCAGACGTTCAAGAATGTGACAATCGATGCCAACGAAAAAGTTCCCTATGCCATTCAGTGCATTGGAAGCGCTTCTGCGCTGACACTCGACAATGTCACCATAAAGGGTGGCAAATCGATGAGCACTAAAGGGAAGAACGATAGCTTCGCACAAACACGCCTTGGTTATGGAATTCATGTTAACGGCGGCAAAGTTGTCGCCAATAATTTGAAAGTGCAGAATTGCACGGTTTCTGCAGGTTATATGACGGGTAACGACTCGAATGGTAAATCTCCTTCATTCACGCTTTCCGGCGATGAATGTTCTTTTGATTTGATAGGGTCATCTGATTTGGGGTCTCTTACGCCAACGATTGTTTCGACAGCTAAAGGATGTTGTGTTTGCGATGTGACGGCTTCGTACAAATTTTTAGGATTCCTCAATAGAACCACGAATATGCGTGTTGTTACTGCGAAAGCATGGAACAATCTCATTAATCAAGTCGGGTCCATGGCCGAAGTTTCAGTAACGAAAGCCTCCGTCAAACTTCTTTAGGATGTTGAACTTGCTGAGACCTTCACCTCTAACGACACCAAGTTGACGATTGACGGTAACGGTAAAACGATTACTGGTACATTTAAGTTTTCTTCTACCCCATCTCCAATTAGTAATGCCGTTATCGGTAACGGTTCCGTTCTTGATTGCATGGAGAGCACGAAGACGGGCTTTAGCGGTGTTTCTGTTGCGGAGAATGCGAATATTGAGATTCTGCTTCCCGCTTCTGCGGATATCAATTCGTATTCGCTTCCTGTCGCTTTGGGAACGGGCGCGATTGCGAATATCACGGTCGGCGACAAGAAGTATATCGCCAAGGGCGATACGATTGCGCCTGCGGAAATGCTCGCGCAGGTCGGTGATACGCGGTATGCGACTCTTCAGGAGGCGATTGATGCGGCAAACGGCGCGACGGTTCATGTCCTTAAGGATGTAGAGCTTGCTTCTTCTCTTACGGTTCCGGCAGGTAAGACGCTTACGCTTAATCTTGCCGGTCGCAAGATTACCGTTTCCGGCAGTGATTATGCCCTTGTCAACAACGGCACTCTTACGATTGTCGATATGAATCTCGTCTCTGTCATGGCGGCGGAATCCGCGCTTGACGGTGAAGAGGCAAAGTCGTTTCTGATTACCGGCGTGTCTGCGAACGACGGTCTTTCCGCGTTTGACGGTGCTGCGGGCGGTTCTATCGCCGGTGTGCAGAACAAGGGAGCTTTCGCGCTTGAAAGCGGCTCCGTGGTCGCGTCGTCCGCCAATGTTCCCGCGATTGACAATGCCGCTAACGCCGTTGCCACGATTACAGGCGGCACGGTCGAGGGTAAGCTCCAGTCGACGGACAAGGATGCGCTTACAATCACCGGCGGCTCGTTCACCGGAGAATCCAATGTCGCTGAATTTGTCGGCGGCAACTACGGGGTCGATTCCAACGGCACGGTGGTTTCTTATGTCGCGCAGCTTGGTGAGGCCAAGTATCAGACGCTTCAGGAAGCGTTCGCCGCCGCCAAGGAGTTTGATGTCGTGACGGTTCTTGATGACGCGGCGGATGTTTCCGATATCGCCGGTTATGTCGCGGAAGGGCTTTTCCCGATTTCCAACGGCGATAAGACCTATACGCTTCGCGCAATGCCTGCGGCGACGGTTGAAAAGCTTCCCGCGTTTACGCTCACCGCGGAACGCGATGGCTATGCGTGTTGGCCAAGCGGAGATACGACAACAGATCGCCCCTTGGATATCGTGATGAACTTCCTCGCCAACGATGACGGCAAGGCCGAAGCGAACGAAAGCGGCTTTGCCGATTGGAAATGCGATTTCTATCTGACTTTCTCCGATATGGCAGGCGATTCGCTTGTCGCCGACGAATGTTATCTCGCCGGCAATTATGGCGGGTTTGGCTGGATTGTGATTCCCGCGGACGGAACGAAAATCGACAATAACGCTACCCTCCCGGTTGTTGCGGCGTATGATGCGAATATCACCTACCGTCAGGTTTGCGAGACGGTGAAGAAGTTCACCGCGGCAATCCATGTTGCCGATGCAGTGATGACTGCAAATCCTGATTTGAAGATTACCTTGCAGTTGAAGATGACGAACAACAAGGATGCTTCCCAGGAACTCGTCGTCGGTTCCTACACTTATGGTGTTGACGATCTTAAGGGAATGTACAATCCCGAGGTGAAAGTCGCGGAGAATGTCGCGGTTGATGACGTGTTCAAGGCGACTGTCGGCAGCGCGCTTGCCGACGCCTATCAGACTGCGGAAGGGAAACTGGGTGTAACCGTCAAAGAGAAGGGCGCGACTTTCGCGACGATTGACGTTGCCGCCAAGGATGATTATGAAATCCCCGAAGAAGGTCTGGAAATGACCTTCCCCGCCGCGAGCGTCGCGGACGGCGGTACGGCGTTCATCGTCCACAGGCACAATGGCGTGCTGTACGTTTATTCCGGCGTTGTCGAATACGGATTTGTTACCTACAAAAACACGCTCGGCTTCTCGGAATTCACGGTCGGCGACGCCGCCGCGCTGAACGCTGCGATCGCCAAAGCCGAGGCGGGCGATACGATAAAATTGATGTCGGATATCGCGCTTTCACTTCCGATTCACATCAACAACAATGTGGTTATCGACGGCAATGGACACAAAATCACGCCTGCCTCCGACTTTACGGCAGATGGCCATAATGCAGTAATCGTGTTTGCGCCTGCCGCTTCTGACTATAGCGCGAGCCGCAATTATTCGATCAAGAATCTTACGGTTGAAGGATTCAGCGGTCTGGTGCGTGTGCTTCGTGCGAATTTCTGCGATTCGCTTGTTGAGAACTGCGCTTTTGTCGATAACTCCGTTTCCGAGGGTGTCATTACGTCTTCTTTCGGCAAGACCAATGTCAAAGGATGCACGTTTGAGGGAAATACATCCGGCTTCTCTATTGTCAGCGTTGGTTATGATGTCAGCGCAGGAACTGAATTGTCGGTAGCGATTGAGGATTCCAAGTTTACTGGAAACAAAGCGGCAATCGCTTTGGTTTATGCCGCTTCTTCCGTTGTCGTAACAGGCAACTTCTTCAGCGGCAATACACATTCTGGCGACAACGCGAATGCGGCAGCGGTTCTTGCCGGACCTTATACCGGCAAAATGAACTATACGATTGACATTACCGAAAACGCTTTCGTGGATGCTTTCGGCAAGGATGGCGGCGAGGCGTTGCCGGATGTATTTGCGGAAGATTGGAGTGAACAATACGGTGTATCCACTTCTTTCGACCTGAGTTCCAACTACTGGAACGGCGGGGAACCCAACTACGCGGTTTCCGGCAAGCCATCAATCGATTTGACTGATTACTACACAACTTATGCGGATGGTGTGAAGGGCGGCTTGACCGAGGTTAAGGTTGCCGTCGCCAAAATCGGCGAAACAACATACGCAACGCTCGTTGATGCTCTTGCCGCGGCGCAGACCGGTGATACGGTCGTGTTGCTTGCCGACGCAACTGGCGATGTTACGGTCGCTGAAGGATGCGAGGTGGTCATCGATCTTAATGGAAATGATATTGTCGGTACGCTGAACGCGATTGTCAACAACGGAACATTGACAATCAACGACACGGTGGGAACTGGTAATGTCTACACCACTGACGTTTCTGCACAGGGCCGTGCTGCCATCGTGAACCGAGGCACTATCGTCATCAATAGCGGCTGGTTCGGCGATGCCAACAACGACACGTCCGACCGCAACGCGATCAATCGCGGCAATGCGTTGAAGAACTACGGTACCGCAATCGTCAATGGCGGATATTTCACGAACGTTTCCAACCAGTATATCGGCAGTGACGCATACGCTTATGCCATAAATACGTTGGTAGGCGGTACTACCGTCATAAATGAGGCTACTATCTACGGGGATGTTAATGGCCTGATCTATTCAGACGGCAAGACAACCGTCAACGGAGGTTCGTTTACGCTTGGTCGTCCAGGTGAAGAGAATAACCTGTGGTATCTCGCTTACGGTGATGTGATGATCAAGGGCGGAACCTGGGTTCGTGCATTCAAGGTGCCTTCCTGGAATACAAGCGATCCCAAGTTCAACGGTAATGTGATTGTTTCCGGCGGCTATTTCAACATTGAAATTCCCGAGACCTATCGCGCCGAAGGATGCAATTCCGTCAAGCAGCCTGGTAAGGATCTTTGGCAGGTCGGCAAGCTTCCCGATGCCGAAGTGATCAATATCGGTCCGTATACAGTGGATGCGGGTCAGGAAAGTTATCATATTTACAATATTACGAATAAGTCGTTCACCTCCGGTCATAAGGATGAATTTGATCTTCAGGTTACTCTTGGCTTTATCGCAAACGATACGGTTGAAGAGGCTGCCGCCAATGCGTACGGTCAATATCTGACTGATTTCCGCATTAAGATTGAAGGCATTGAAGGTGACAGCTTTGTTGCGGATAAGGATTGCTATCTCGCAGGATACTATCCTTTCTTCGGCGGTTGGGTGAAGGTCAATCTTGACGGTATGACGATTGAAAATAATGTCGGCTATCCAGTGATTACCGGAGTGACCGAAATGCCGTTTACTTATGAGACGATCTGTGAAGTGGTGCAGAGCTTTATCTGCGGCATTCACCTTTCCGACGAGGTGCTTAAGGCAAATCCGAATCTCAAGGTGTCGCTTGAGCTCGGGCTTGCGGAAACGCAAGATAAGATGCTTGATGGAACCGGGTTTATCACTGTCGGAGATACATACGATTACACCGCAGGTGAACTTCAGGAAGCAGTAGCTCTTACCGGAGCCGATTACTTTACGACTATCGATGCCGCGGTTGCGGCGGCTCTTGAGACAGGCAATTTTGTAAAGCTCGTCAAGGATGCTTCGCTTCAGGGCAATCTTGACCTTGGAGGCAACCTCGTTCTCAATCTCGGCGGCAAGGAGCTTAAGGCGAACGGCAAGATGCTTGCGATTACAGACGCTGTCGTGACGATCACCAACGGTACGCTTTCGGGCTTCTCGGCGGCAAACATTACGCTGACCGGCAATGCCATCTTGACGGTGACCGGAAAGGATGTTGCCGACAGTTTCCGTACGGAAGCGAACTATTACGTCTCGCAGAACGCCAACGGCACACATTCCATCATGCTCAAGAGCGCGTTCCGTGTCTTCATTACGCTGGTTGACGGCGAGCCGCGCATCGGTTTCTTCAAGGATTGCGATACGGAGAGGGCTCCTACGGCATATGCGATCAAGGGTGCGACAAACCTTGAAACGCCGGAATGGGCGGATGTTGATTACGAGACCGCCACCGACGCTGCCGCCGCTTCGGAACTGCCGCTCCATTGGGTTAGGCCGGTAGGGTCTTCGGCGCAAAGCGGAATACGCTTCTTTAAACTGTCCGCCGAATAAAAAGTCTGGGACACACAGGCATCAGGCATCCGCCGCGGCATTCCTGCGGCGGATGCTTGTATGTGGATTGGGTCGGAATACCTCCCACAAAACCTGCGCCGCGCCTATGCATCCGTCTGCGCAGTTCCGCCTCATGCCGAGCCACCGGATCAGCTGCGCCAGATGAAATGATGATATAATACACGCATCATGAATGCAGAAGAAAAACGCGCAAAACTTGGCTCGAGACTTGGGTTTCTCATGCTGGCTGCGGGGTGTGCCGTCGGTCTGGGAAATGTCTGGCGCTTTCCGTTCATTGTGGGGCAGAACGGTGGTGCAGCCTTTGTGCTTGTCTACCTGCTGTTCCTCGCGCTGTTGGGTTTCCCGATGCTGACGGCGGAGCTTGCGCTTGGGCGAGCCGCCAGACAAGGGGTGTCTGGGGCGATGAGGCAGCTTGCTGCCGAAAGACATCGGCGTTTCTGGGCTGTGACGGGGCGTGTGATATTCGCAGGCAATTTTCTATTGATGATCTACTATACGGACGTGTCAGGCTGGCTTCTCAAATATTCCGGGGACTATCTGCGCGGCATTCAGCCGCCTGAATTTGACGCTCTTCTGTCGGACGTACCGACATGTACGGGGTATCTGCTTCTCACGGTCGCCGTTGCGACATTGGTGTGTGCACTTGGCGTGAAGAACGGCGTCGAACGCGTAACGAAGTGGATGATGCTTGCTCTTCTCGTGCTCCTTGGTATCCTTGCGCTCAAGTCGCTTTCCCTGCCTGGGGCGGCAAAGGGTCTTGAATTCTATCTGGCTCCGGACTGGGAACGTTTTGCCGCTCGTCCGTGGAAGGCCACATTTGATGCGATGGGGCAGGCGTTCTTCACGCTCTCTACTGGGGTCGGGTGCATGGCGATATTCGGGAGCTACATAGATCGCGGGCATTCGCTTGCAAAGGAGTCCGTATGGATCATTGCGATCGACACATTCGTGGCGTTCCTTTCGGGATTGGTCATATTTCCGGCCTGTGCAAGCTTTGATGTCGATGTAACGTCCGGCCCAGGGCTGATTTTCATCGCACTGCCGAAGATATTCGCCGATATGGAAGGAGGGCGGATATGGGGATTTGTGTTCTTCCTTTTCCTTTCGCTCGGATCTCTGACCACAATCATAGCCGTTTTCGAATGCCTTATCGGCGGCTTGACAGATGAATTGCGCAAGCCCAGGGTTCTGATAACGGCACTCGTAGGTTTCTCGGTCGCGCTGTGTTCGTTGCCGACGATTGTTTTCAAGCCTGTCCTTGGATGGGAGGATTTCATTTTCGGACAGCTATGGCTTCCGACGGGCGCGTTTCTGATATGCATCTTCGCCACGCGCAGCTGCGGCTGGGGGTACAGGGCGTTTTCGAATGAGGCATCTGCCGGGGTCGGCATGCGATTTCCATCAGCGTATTCGTATGTGATGAAGTGGTTGGTTCCGCTTCTCATCATCGGCACGATGGTGGCGGGCATTGTCTCTTCCTCTTTGTGAGAATGGATCGCCGGACACGGTAAGTGCAGTCTAAATCGACATTCATTTAACTTGTCTTGTTGCATTAAATCGATGCGAAAATTCCGTTGTGTTTCTGTTTGAAAGCCTATTTTTGTGACATCAAACGAGACGTTTCGTGGATGATGCATCACCATGCAGAGCGGCAGTTGCATCGCCTTTATGGTATAATCTACTCCGTTTTATGGGAAATGAACGTACAAGTGAAACCTTGAATCGCCGGAACACGGCGTTCGACAACCGTCTGCGCCCCTCTGAATTCGCGGAATTCGTAGGGCAGCAGAAGATCCGCGACAGGCTGATGCTTGCAGTGCAAGCGGCGAAGGAGCGTGGCGAATCTCTCGACCACGTGCTTTTTTCGGGACCTCCCGGCCTTGGCAAGACGACTCTTTCCTACATTCTCGGCGAGGCGATGGGGGTACGGGTCAAGACAACGTCAGGTCCGGTGCTCACAAAGCCTGCGGATCTTGCGGGTCTGCTCACATCCCTCGAGGCGGGCGATATCGTGTTCATAGACGAGATACACCGCATGGCCAAGACGGTCGAGGAGTATCTGTACTCCGCAATGGAGGATTTTGCGATCGACATCATGATCGATCAGGGCCCGAACGCGCGAAGTGTCCGGCTGGAGCTTCCCCGTTTCACGCTTGTTGGGGCGACTACTCGCATTGGTCTCATCGCGGCGCCGCTTCGTGCGCGCTTCGGCCTGGTGAACCGTCTGGACTACTATGTCCCGGAGAGCCTTGCGGAGATCGTCACAAGGTCGGCGGCGAAGCTTGGTGTGGACATCGATGAAGCCGGCGCCCTGGAGATCGCGCGCCGCGCTCGCGGCACTCCGCGCATCGCGAACAATCTTCTGCGGCGCGTGCGCGACTATGCGCAGGTGAAGGCGGGGAACCGTATAACTGGAGATGTCGCCAGGGATTCGCTTGAACTTCTCGAGATAGACCCTAATGGACTGGATGAGATGGACGTCCGCATTCTCGAGACGATATGCGTCAAGTTCGGCGGCGGACCGGTGGGGCTTTCGACGATAGCCGTGTCTGTCGGCGAAGAGCCGGACACGGTCGAGGAGGCATACGAGCCGTTTCTCATAATGGAGGGGTATCTCGAACGCACTCCAAAGGGGCGCGTGGCGACGGATCTTGCGTTCTCCCGTCTCGGGCTTCAGCACTGAAGGGGTGTGTGAAATGAAGATTCTTGCAGGGCTCGGAAATCCGGGCAAGGAATATGAATCGACACCGCATTCGATAGGGTTCGAGGTGGCGGATGCCGTGGTACGGGAGATGTCCGCAACATTCAGGAAGTCTCCGTCCTTCAAGGGGGAACTTGCCGACGGCCGCTTCGCGAACGCGAAGCTGATGGTGGTCAAGCCCATGACGTTCATGAACCTTTCCGGGGACAGCGTGGCGCCGGTGGTGAAGTACCATAACGCGACAGCGTCGGATCTTGTCGTCGTATCGGACGATATTGACCTGCCGGTCGGCCGCATCCGCATCCGCAAGGGCGGAAGCGCAGGCGGGCACAATGGATTGAAGTCCGTCATCGAGCGCCTCGGGACGCCTGATTTCATCCGCCTCAAGATTGGGGTTGGGCGCGACCGCAACGACCGAAGCAAGGTCATAGGACATGTTCTCGGCAAGTTCGACCGTGACACGCGCGCCTTGATGGATTCCCAGATTGTTCCGGCTGCGGTGAAAGCCGTCGAGCAGATCTTTGCGGAAGGCGCGGATGCCGCCATGAACGTATGGAACGGCTGGACGCCGTCAGATCGGTGAATGGCCGAAGGAACCCAATCTCCACCTAATATGGTACAATACGCGGCATGAAAAGAATATCCTTGTTTTTGACAGTAAACCTTGCGGTGATGTTCCTGCTCATGCTGGCCGTCAACGCAATCCTTTCGTTTGCGGGCCCGGACGTGCGTGCGGCAATGTACCACAACGGCATAGACATGCTGTCGATCGGTGTGTTTTCGATTGTGTTCGGCATGGGCGGTGCGATAATCTCACTGCTTATATCGAAGCCGATGGCTAAGTGGTCCGTGGGTGCGCAGGTCATAGATGGTTCGGAAGGCTCGCGCGAACGCTGGCTTGTGGACACGGTCGAACGTCTTTCGCGTTCCGCAAACATCAGGATGCCAGAGGTGGCGATCTACCGCGGGGCACCGAATGCGTTCGCCACAGGAGCCTTCAAGAACAGTGCGCTGGTGGCGGTGTCGGACCAGATCATGGAACAGATGGACCGCTCGGAACTTGAAGCCGTGCTTGGACACGAAATCAGCCACATCGTGAACGGGGACATGGTGACGCTTACGCTTGTCCAGGGCGTATTGAACGCCGTCGTTCTATTCCTTTCACGTATCATCGCCTATGTCGTCGACAATGCCATGGGCGACAGGAACAACCGCAGAGGCTCTTCAGGCATGTACTACATTGTGATGTATGTGATGCAGATGCTGCTTGGCATTCTCGCATCGCTCATTGTATTTGCGTATTCGCGCCGCCGCGAGTATGCCGCGGACGCCGGAAGCGCACGTCTTCTCGGCACTCCGCAGCCGATGATCAACGCGCTGTACAGGCTCGGTGGAGACGAGACGGAACTCCCGCAGTCTCTGCGCGCCTTCGGTATCGGCGGCAAGTCGTCCACAAGCATCTGGGCGACACACCCGTCCATTGAGGACCGTGTCGCGGCACTTGAGAAGCTTCGCATGGGCGTATGACGCCAGAAGAGACATACGAGGCGGTCAAGGCCGGAGGCGACGTCGGTTGGAAGCTTGTGTGGGAGAACGTCATTGTTCCTGAAATGAAGTCGTTGCGTTCCGGTGAGCTTGCGCGCAAGTACTGCATCACCGACGGGGATCTGATGGGCATGCTATATGAAGAGATGATCGGGCGCGGCAAGATCGATCTTTTCCGCAATGACGGCGGCAGTCTGTGGGGGTGGATGCGCCAATACGTGCGTGGATATGTGATGAGGGCGAACCCCTGTTCCCACGGCGAATTCTCCATAGAGGGCACGGCCGAACGCAACGAAAACGGCGAGGCGATGTCCCTGCCTGACACTGACTACGGCGTGGAAAGCGTCGAGGTGTGGCGGATGACGCATCGATGCCTGAAGGATCTCTGGAACGAAGGGCCTCGAAAGGCGTTCATCCTCTATCTCAAGACGCGCATGCATCTCTCAAGCGCGGAAGTGGCGGAAATGCTGGACCTCACGGAGTCGAACGTCGATCAGGTATTCTCCAGAAGCGTAAGGCAGATGCGCGCAAATTGGGTGAAGCATGAAAAGTCCAGATAAGACGCTTTTCTTCTTTTTCCGTTCCATCCCTAAGGAACTCAACGAGGACATCTGGATGGTGCGTGCCGTTTTGCCGCCGAACGCCGTCACAGATACTATGATGTCCGTTGAGGCCACCGATGGCAACGGGAAACCGCTGGATTTGGCCGTGTTCGAGTTTGTCGGGTGTCGCGTTGACATTTCCAATGGTAAAGGGGCTCTTGCCTACGGAGATTTCGCCGCAGGAATGGGGGAGACGGCGGTGTGGATGTTCCGCCCCGGTCGCGAGCCGGTGCCTGGTGGTCTTACCTTCGGCTGATCAAAAAAAGTTTAAATTTCCGCTTGCATTGGATTTCGTGATATGATACACTTTGCGGCGTTTTTGAAACACATTTTGTTCGGGCGTGGCGCAGTGGTAGCGCAGTTGACTGTTAATCAATTGGTCGCTGGTTCGAATCCAGCCGCCCGAGCCAATTAAACGTTACAATCCATCAGATGGCAAGTGCAGACGATAAAGCGATTGAGGTGACCGGAACCGTTGTGAAGGTTCTTCCTGCCACCATGTATACTGTTCGTCTTGAGAATGGCCACGAGATTTTGGCCCATATCTCCGGCAAGATGCGCAAGTTCTTCATAAAGATTGCGATTGGCGACAAGGTTACGGTCGAGATTTCCCCCTACGATCTCGGCAAAGGCAGAATCACATATCGTCACAAAACCTGATTCCCTGTTGATGGGTAGCCCGTTGGTTCAGCCGTCGCATTCAGTTGCGGCGGTTTTTTGTTTATGCGCAGGACATGCAGAACGTGCCGATTCTTTTCTGCACGATCTACTTTTTCTACGCGGCTCAACAAAATTCCAAGTTGTTCTTGTTCGCATTCCAGTGCGCAGTGTGGGCGGCGGGACAGCCGATCGCCACAACATCATATCAAGACTTGAATTTTCGGTCGAGTTGCCGTAAAATACAACGCCTATTTTTGAAGGAGAGAACTGCAATGTCTATCACGGATGAGATGCGGCGCCATTCCGCCGCCCATTTGACCGCCCGCGCGGTCATGAACCTCTTTGACAACGTCCAGGTCGATATCGGGCCTGCGACGGAGGATGGGTTCTACTATGATTTCGACCTTGAGCACAGGCTTTCGCCCGAGGATTTCCCGAAGATCGAGGCTGAAGTGGCTCGGCTCATTGCGCTTGACGAGCCTTTCGTGCAGAAGGATGTCTCTGTGGAAGAGGCCCGCGAGATGCTCGCCGGGCAGAAGTACAAGCTTGAGCGTCTTGCCGATGTCGAGGCGTCGGGCGAGGCGATTTCCACCTACACCGTCGGCGATTACGTCGAGATGTGCCGCGGTCCGCACGTAGAACGCTCCTCGCAGATCGGCGCCGTGAAGCTCATGAAGGTTGCGGGCAGCTACTACCGCGGGGACGAGAACAACAAGATGCTTCAGCGCCTGTACGGAATCGTCGGCAAGGATCAGGCCGAGATCGACGCATATCTCGCGAAACTCGAGGAGGCGAAGCGCCGCGACCACCGCGTGCTCGGCAGGGAACTTGAGCTTTTCACGATCACCGACTCCGTCGGTCCCGGTCTCGCCCACTGGCTGCCGCGCGGTTCGCGCATCCGCGTCGCCATTGAGGACTACTGGCGCAAGCGCCACTATGCGGCTGGATATGAGATCGTCTATACGCCCCATGTCGGCAAGTCCAACCTCTGGGAGACCTCCGGACACCTTTCCTTTTACAAGGAGGGCATGTTCCCCTGCATGAAGGTGCAGGAGGGGGACGGCAACGACGCATACATCCAGGAATACTACGTCAAGCCGATGAACTGCCCGTTCCACATCCAGTGCTACCAGTTCAAGAAGCACTCCTACAGGGATCTGCCTGTCCGCTAC
>SUVZ01000417.1 GCA_015061765.1 Lentisphaerota bacterium | reverse complement strand
ATGTCGATGCGGCTTCCCCCTCGTCAAACCGTACGTGCGGATTTCCCGCATACGGCTTTCCATTGAGTGCTTCTCTTTTTGTCATGGCTTTCGTCCTTTCTTCGCTTTAGATGGCTGTGAATTATTCCATAACACGCCGAAATCTCGTTTTATTGGCTCTACTGCAAATTGTAGACTCTTTTTCCATGCTTTTCTAAGCTCATTTCACTTTATACACATGAACATTGTCGATCCACGAACAATCGCCTTCCTTACAACCGCGCATGTCGATCATCAGATACATTTCGTTGTAGCCCTCCATGTCCGGCGCCCGGACAATACGCGACGCGGTCCGCCAGCCAGCCGCATTCTCGCCCGCGACCGGGAGAGTGACGCTCGGCACGTTCCAGCGGAAGTCCGAATCCTCCCGCCACGACACTTTGGCGCTGACGGGATAGCCTTTTGTCGAGAACTGCACGATATAGACGTCGTTCGGACTGACATCCTGCACACGAAACATCAGAGTGCCGTGCAATCCGCAATTCGTCATCCTGAACGAAACCGAATCCCCTTCACCGACGGTCCGGTCGGATTCAATTTTCGCGACATCGCGCCTGTTCCGTTCAATGTATGCGAAATACCCCTCGCTGATTCCGCATGCCGTTGTCGGATCCGGCACAAGATCGTTGGCGGACGCCCCTTTCTCCTTCAGATATTGACGGATCCAGGCACGCTCGTCCTTTACCTGGCATATGACGTCGCGCAGGCCGGGGACGCGTTCGTCAAGCGAGGACGCACCTTCACCGGCAAGCGAATCTTCACCGACATCGATCCAGACATATTCCGTCGAAACCGATGCGCCTTGCGAGAGGTTCCGCCAGAAAGAATGCTCCGACGATACGTCTTTATAACGCGCAAGTCGATCTCCCGACGCAGGAGAAAGCGAGGTGAAAAACTTCGCGGCATTCGCCTCGTCCACAAGCATGTGGCTGACGGCAAAAAGGTCTGACGCCCCTTTGTCATGATCTCCCTTCCCGGCATCATGCGCAGCTGTTCCGCCGCCGTCCACAAGACGTGCGGTCGCCGGCATTTCCGCAATGATTCCGTTTACGAAGGCTGGCCAAAGCGAACCGGACTTCTTCAGCCGCATTTCCGCCGACTCGTCCGAAGGATCCGCGAGATGAGCTTCCGAAGAAAACCACGCCGTCGAAAACAGAACAATGTCGGGGAATGCGGAAAAGACAGCCTTGCCGACCGCGCGTCCGCGACGGCGGGCCTCGCGTACAAGGAAGTCATAATTGTTTTCACTGCCGATTACGGTGAACTGGTGCCCTTCATTCAAATCTCCGACATCAATGAAAAGCCCCTTAAGACCGGACGCTCTGGTCAATTTCGCCATCATTCCCATATTGTGCGCGAACGCCGCCCATCGTTTCTCCGAACTCCACGGCAGACGGTTCTTGTCCTTGAGATTCCAATTGATATAGACCAGACTTTCCTTCAATCCGTCATGTTTCGACATCGCTCGCAGGTCTGCAAGGAAAGGACTCAGTCTTGCGACCGTATACTTGACCGGCGAGCCGATCCCTTCAGAACCGATCTTGTTGCCCCACGAATCGGAGGTGTTCAATGAAACTGCAACGCCGTCAATGCCAACTCTCGCAAGTTCCGGAGCCTGCTTGAGCAGATCCTTCGGCTTTGTGCTTCTAATCGATGCTCCTACTGCAATGAACTTCCTCGGCCATTCACCCTGCGTTTCCGCCGCCGCCTTCTTCCGCCTGTCTGCGGCATTTACGCGCCTTGAAGACAGATTAGTCCGCCTTGCGGATGCAGACGCGTTTTTCTGTCCGTTTCCGGAATCGGGTTTGACAAGGCTGCACGCCCGTTTTGTCTTCCTGAGAACTTCGAGAAATCCTGGCAGTTTCGCCTCCCACGTCTGCTGTCTTCCGATCCATCCGTCGGAGCAGTCGGCAAACGGCACAAACAGCCCCTTTTCGCCGTATATCCAGACATATTCCGTCGCGGCGCAAAACGACTGTTCCAGGTTGCGGCGGAAATGTTCGAGGCGAGATCCGCCTTCGGGACCGTAATACCAATGTCCGGCGGACTCGTCGTTCGTGTACATGTCGAGGTAGTGTCCGAACGAAACCGAAATCGCCCGGCGGTACTTCGCGCGGTTTTCCGGAGAAAGCAGCGACTGGCATGAAGTCTGAATGAGCGACGAGTGGCGGTAGAAGTCGCGACGGAACGATTCGAGATGATAGTGTTCGCGTCCGTCGATCATCTTCACGCCGTCAGGCATCACGTCGAACATACCGTCGACAAAGGCGGTCCACACGGATTTTTTGAGTGCGTATGCCTGTTCTTCCGCATTGAGAGTTGCGATATGGGATTCGGCACACAGCCACCAATAGGAAAAGAACACGAGGTCCGGGAACTCCTTGAACACGGCGCCGCCGACCTCACGGCCGCGTCGGCGCGCAAGACGCATCGTTTCCTCCAGCGGAGGATCTTCATCTTTGCGTGTGAACTGTCCGACCTTGCTGTAGTCCTCCCAGTCGAGGAACAGCCCCTTCAATCCGCCTTCCCTCGCAAGCTTCGACATGACGCCCATGTTCCTGGCTACCAGACGCCAGCCGGAATCGTCATTCCATCTGAGCCGCTGCCCTTCACGCGGCGTCCACCATACGGTCAAGAGAGATTCCGCAAGACCTGGGGCGGCGGCGATTTTCCGAAACACGGGAACGTAACCCTTGACGTCTTCGTACTTGAACTCAACCCCGGAAAAGATTGCGGAACTCTCCAGCTTTTCACCGCTGCCGGTATGTGTCGTAAACTTCAGGTTGACGCCGTCGATTCCCGAAGCGGCGAATTTTGAGGCGTTCGCGAGAACCTCCTCGGGCGAAACGCGCAACGTATCCCAGCCGGTCGCGATAACCTTCTTCGCACCGGGGTGCGCCGAAACGCACAGCGCGGACACCGCGCCGGCGGCAAGACAGATCATGCGCATCTTCAACGGAAACATGGGGTTATTCTCCTTTACGTTTTTCAGCCGGGAAAGTCTCTCCCGGTATGTACACCGGTTTTATCGACGAGAACGAAGGCTCTCTTCCCCCCGATTCAAGATGACGGAGCACGCAATCGGCAAAAATGCGCCCGGCGTCGAACGGATCGATTTCTATTCTGGCAAGAGACTTGCGCCAAAACGGTCCTTCGCCCGCATTTGACCAGGTCACGAACCGAACGTCGCCGGGAATGTCCACCCCGGACTCGACAAGCGCAAGAAGCGCATTCTGGCTCGCAAAATTATCGTTGAAATAGATCAGGTCCGGAAGCCACGATTTCCCCTCCCGTGAGAGTTTTCCGTAGAACGCCTTCAATGTGGCGCAGGATATTTCCTCAATGCCCCCTTTACGCACTATGGGCCAGCATTCGCATTCAATGCCGGAACGTCGGAGTGCATGGACCACTCTGGCGGTCTGGCTTCCCACCGTGACTTCCAGCACCCGCCTCACTCCCGAAGCCATGCAATACCGCACAAAGGCATCCACCGCCTCTGAAGTATCGATCGAAACATTGCAGACAGCCTTTTTCGAGTCGCCGAATACGGCAAACGGGATATTGAAACGCTGAAGGAATTCTTCGATCTTCGGCGAACAGCTGGTGGATACGACAAACGAAACCGGTCCCTTAAGCACTGATTCCAGATGGGTGAAATCGTACGCGCCCGGCTTGCCGCCGAAAGGAACGAATGAAACCAGATAGCCGGCCTGCATCAGTTTCTGGCGCAGGGCACCGGTCATCGCTGAAATAAGATGGTTCTCACGTATTTCGATG
>SUVZ01000416.1 GCA_015061765.1 Lentisphaerota bacterium | reverse complement strand
CTCGTCGTCGAGGAAGAACGCACGGTGCGCAAGCCGGCTGACAAGGTGATAGCACCTGTTCTGCTCGATCACCCTGTTCTTTCTCATGTGCACATTATACCAAAAACTCGGCTACTGTATCAATTTTACTGTATCAATAAGCTCTGACCCTTCATCCCTTTTTGATTAGCGCATCCCCAAATTCTCGGATTCGACAGTGCCGTTATTGCTCCGGCAAATATTGGGGTTGGTTTTTCACGCGGAGCTGCGGAGAGGCGGCGGCTAATTCTATAGATGCATGGCACGGCTCAACGCAGCCTGAAAGAAAGATTCGCCAGCGCCCCGCGGAAGAAGAGCGGATTGTGGTTCGCCGCACCGATCGCCGTGTATCTCGCATTGTGCTGGTACGCGCTCGCCTTGACTGGCTCGCCGCGCACGCCATCCACCGAGACGCAGAACTCGTGCTGGTCGAACGTTATCCGCACATGGCTCCACTTGCCCACCGCAAGCGGCTTCGTCGGTCCGAACGCCCTCACGATCGCTCCCTGCTGGCGAGCATACCGGCAGGCGTCGAAGTAGTTGGCCTGCACGATCCCGTCCTTCATGTAAACCTCGAACGCCGTCGCGCCCGCGCCGATGAGCGCATACCTGCCATCCACCATGTCAGGCTTCACGTCGAACGTCACCTCGAACCCGGCGAACATCGGGAACAGCTGCTGCGGCAGGGCGGCATTCTCGCAGCCCTTGAAATGCAGCGCCGTCTTTCCGTCCGGCCCCGCAACGCGCGTAGGCGCAGAGTCATCCCATCCTTCCATCCCAGGCCGGACATAAAGCGCGATGATGTTGCCGTACGAGGTCTCGCCCGTGCCGAATCCCGTCGCCTGCGGAACGCGGCCGCCCAGTATCCCCCAAAACGCACGGCCCGCCGGCGAGGAAAGGATAGATCCGCGTTCGCCGCCGAAGTCATACGTCGGCTCGTCCGCGAGGTTTGCATCCAGCGTGACCTCCGAAACCTTCTCAAGGTCCCGCTCAAACACGTGGAACGTCTTCGTAGTGCCCGAAGGCGCGTAGAACGAAACCGGTTCGCTGCGCCATACGCGGTCGTTCTCGTCCACGGTCTGCAGACGCAGCACAGACGTTCCAGCGATCGGCTTCATCCGGAAGGAGAACTCCGCACCCTTCACTCCGCACGGCGGCGGAATGGATTTCTGGACAAGATACCTCATCGCGACGAAATCACTCCCGCCCGGCCCTGCGATCCCCACCGCATCCTTCGCCACCACGTCCGCAAGCCGGATCCGGCCTTCGAACGCTGGTGCGAGATCGATCTCAATCTCACCCGTCGCCACCGCGTTTTCCGGCACGGTGAAAAACAGGCGCTTCGGCCATACATCGAGCAGCGTTCCCTTCTTGACGGTCCATCCGTCCGCCGCGTCGCCAAAGATGCGGTTCGATGCCCCGACCTTCCGCAGTTCCATCCCTGTTGCGTTGCGCACCGCGATGCGCCCGGCCACCCTATTGGTGGAGCTGCCGTACCCCTGGAACTCGAGGCGGAACGTGACCTTGCCATCCTGCGACGGCGCCGCCGGATCGTACATGTACACGGTATCCGGCCCTTCCAACACCTCAATGCTGCGCAGCTTGACGCCGGACTTTACATTGCCGCACACCGTGAATGTTCCATCCCCCGCCTTTTCGCCAATGGCGACTGATCCCTTCACGCCTTCAGCCTGCTCGCGCAGCGCCTGCTTCACCCACTTGAAGTCCACCGAGCGGACGGCATTGATGTCAAGCGGCCAGAAGCCCGTCTTCTTCGCGTAGCGTCCTCCGTCCCAAACAACCTCCAGCTCCGGCACAAGGACGCGCTCCGCAACCAGCTCAGAGGCGGGCGAGACGAACCAGGCGCTATCCAACCTATCGGCGGAGAGCGTCGTCGCGAGATACGACTTCACGATGCGCCCCTTCATGTTGCGCCAGCGTAGCGACACCCTGAACTCCTTGCCCTTGAACGTGCCGTCCGGAATGTTCCGCACCTCCGCCTCGATCGGCTCGCCTGCGATGAGCGATTTACGGTAGGACAGGACGAGGTTGGGAATGGAGGTGTCATCGCCCGGGAACACGTCGAACGGCCTCCCCGCCCATTTGTCCGCGAAGTGGCGCAAGAGCCGCTGGTGCACATAGCCGTTGGAGACCGTCGGGCGCACGTGGGTGTTCTCGTTCTCCTCGTCCCATTCGCAGCAGAGGATGAAGTCCGGTCGCATCTCCGTCATCGTCTCCATCCGTTCGGTGAACATCGCCGTACCCGTGGAGTCGAGCGAATAGCACCAACGGTAGCAGTTCTCGTGTCCTGCGCACATCGGCATTCCGAGGTACTTCTTGCCGGCGAACTCCGGCTCGGCGAGCACCGCGCGGAGGAGCGGCGATACGACCTTGCGCTCGAACTCCGCCCCGTAGCGGCGCGGCCAATAGACCGACCAGTCCGCCATGAAGATGCCGTCCGTCTTCCTGAGCACGCGACGCAGGTGCTCGCGCGCCTGATCGAGCGCCTTCGCCGTCATTGGGCCGTCCGGAAGGTTGTCGTCGAATGCGCCCACGTAGTAGATGACGATGAACTTGTCCTTGCCGAACTTCGCGTCAAGCGCCTTGCGGAACGCCTCGGCCTTGTCGAGCTCATTCTCCCGCACCTTCGGGTAGCGCGTTAGCACCACCTTTCCGTCGATGCGGTAGGAGTTGGGCATGTTGAACGCCTTTTCGGCCGTCTCGATGTACTTGTCGAGCGCGCCGTCGTGGTATCCATACGGCAGCTCCACGAGTATGGATGTCTCGCCGCCCGGAATCTTCGTGCGGTCGATCACGTAGCTGCGGCTCGACTGCGAGAGACAAACCCCCATGCCGTCCATCTTGCCGAGCTTGATCGTCTCCACCGTTTTGCGCCACGCTGGGATGTTGAGGAACGGCGACTTCGGGTCCTCCTTCTTGTAGTCCGTATTCTGGTGGAGCGGCCTTTCGTACCATGCGTGCAGGAAGTCGCTCCGCTCCGCGCCGTACTTGAGCTGACCGCGCGCATAGATCGCGGTTCGACCTGCGGCCGGCCTGTACGCCTTCGCCTCCTCGCGCCACTTGGCGAGCAGCGCTTCGGCGTCCGGCGTACAAGTCCACGCCTTGCGCCGTATGTTCTCGCCGCCCGGCCCTCTCCCATCATCCGCTGCCAGCGCAACAGCGGAAAACGCCAATCCTCCGAACAGGGCCACAAGCCGCAACGCACTTCCGGCAAACGGCTTTCCTTCATTGATTTTTGGATTCACTGCGTGTCTCCTTTCTTGCTCAACATTAAAACATCAATAAACCTGCATGCATCCTATGCGGTAGCGCCGAGCGCCATCGCCGCCGGGTAGCGGCAGTTCGCACACCGGCGTGCCGTCGACCTCGCCGACGGACAGAAACACTTCATATTCGCCCGGCGGCAGAACAGGCCGCTGCCATCTGCCAACGATGAACTCGACCGTGTGAGACACCGCCTCAGCCTTGCCCGCCGCCGCGACCGGCAGGCGCGAAAGGTCGAACCCTCCGTCCGCAAGCACCGTCGCGATGCCTCCCGCAGCGGTCTTGAGCGTAAGGCACGGGAACACGGAACGGTAGCATGGCGCCACGCCCGCGTTCGCGAAGGCGAACGAGGCCTTGAACGGCGAATCCTTTTCAGAATCTGTGGCAACCTTGATGCGAGACGGATAGACAATGCGCCGCGCCTGAAAGCGGTATCCAAGACGCCTGTTTGCCGCATCGACCGCCGCCCGGTTCTCGTCGAGGAACACCTTTGGATCGCCATGGATGGAATAGAAACTCGCAT
>SUVZ01000415.1 GCA_015061765.1 Lentisphaerota bacterium | reverse complement strand
AGTTTGGTTTTCAATCCTTTCTGCGATTGCATCATCACGTCTGTCTATCCCACCTGAAGGCGTGGCGTTCGGCGAGATTGCCGCAGGCGAGGCACTGGAGAAGTCTATTGACCTTCTTAACGTCTCGTCCTTGCCTATCGCAGTTTCTCAGGTTAAGCCGTGCTGCGGTGCGGAGGCAACGTTGTCGGCTATGCGCATTGCTCCAGGCACAACTACGACGCTTTCGGTTTCGCTCAAGCCGCAGCTGCCTGGAGAGTTTTCGAAGTCCGTCCGCATCTACTGCGATGACCCAGAGTCTCCGATCTACGTAATCCCCGTTACAGGCTCTGCCGTTGAATCTGAGTCTGCCAACGCAGCCTCGCGCTGGACGCTGCCGACTGTCGTCCTCGCCGGTTTCGTCGACGGGTTCAACCCGTGCTCCTTCGCGATCATGATCTCGCTTGCCGGTATCCTCGCCATCGGCGGACGCAAACGCCGCGCTCGCATATTGGGTGGCCTTGTTTTTTGCGTGGGCTCGTTCCTTACCTACATGCTGATGGGTCTCGGACTCATGCAGGCCCTGAAGGCTCTTGAAGGTCTGCGCATTGTCCATGACGTCGTGATGGTTGTTCTCGCGCTCTCGCTTTTCGTGCTCTCGTTCCTGAGCTTCCGCGATGCGCTGAAGTTCAGGAAGGTGCCAGTCTTCTCCGTCGTGACGCTGAAGCTGCCGGAAGGTGTGAAGGTGCTCATCCGCAAGATCGCGCTGGAGAGCTGGAGCGGTCCGGCTGTCGCCCTCGCGGGCTTTGGCTGCGCGTTCCTCGTGACGCTCCTCGACGCGCTCTGCACCGGTCAGGTCTACGTGCCGGTCCTCGCGCTCATCTCCCGCGAGCCAGGCGCATGGCGTTCCTTCGTGCTCCTTGTCGTCTACAACCTCGCCTTCATCGCGCCTCTTGTTGCGGTGTTCGTTCTTGCCTCGAAGACGACCGACGCCTTCCAGATGGCGCAGTGGTCGTCCCGCAACGTGATTCCCGCCAAAATCGCCCTCGGCGTTGTCTTCGCAGTCCTTGGCGCGCTTCTGATGAAGGTCGCATTAATGTATTAAGGTGGTCGTCAATGGGCAAGTCAGAAATAATCGTCAAGTCGCTTCTTTGCGAAATAAGGGCGGGACTGTACTGCCCCGATGTGCCGTTCCCCGGCGACATTGCCATTTCCAGGCGATTCAACGTTTCGCGTGAGACGGCAAGGAAGGGGCTTGAGTCGCTCAAGTCGGCTGGCCTCATACGCAGCAGGCGGGGGAGCGGAACAGTTCTGTCCTGCATGCAAAACCGGACGGTTCCGTTCGTCGGCGTCATCGCCACAGATGATGACGGCTGTGATTGCATTTCCCAATTTCAGGACGAAGTCGCGGAGTTGGCTTTTGTGCGAGGATTTGCCGTTGCCTTTGAGAAATGCAGGTCCCGTACGGTGGAGGAATTCAAGGCGACGGTCGTAAACGCGACGATGCGGCTGGTTGGAAATGGAGCGGCAGGGATAGTCTATATGATGGGCCGAACCGCGATTTGCGCAAGCGAATTTACCGATTTGGTGCTGTCGCTTTCATTTGCCGCTGGGGTGTATGTTGTCCTCGCAAGCGTCGGGTTGGATTCCACGCCGGAAGTACAAGGATGTGATCGCGTGCTCTGTGATATGTTCCAGGCGGGAGTTGCGGTAGGTGGCATGTTGTTTGAGCGAGGCATCTCCGATGTAGCTCTTGTGGGAGGTCCTCTGGGACGAGAGACGTATTCGTACCTTGCGACAGGGTTTAACTTCAAGGGAATATTTGAGATACGGAATGCAACTTCGGTGCATGATTGTCGTAGTAGCAATGCCGACAAGAGCCGACGGCGCACCGAGATGGTTGCGCATGTTTTCCTTGACGCAGACGGATCCGAATCGTCAGCTGAAGGAATAGCCGTCAAGCCGGACAGGAAAGCTATGGCAATGGCGTCGATCAATTGCCTTCTGAGCCGAATCCTGCTTCCTTCGCGGCAGCCCATTGACGTTCGCGTGACGCCGATAATTGTCGGCTTAAACCCGTCCGGATATTCCGATACGTCAATGTAAATCCGGATATTGCAATATGTGGATTAGCGGCGGTCAAAATTTCAAAACTGGCAGTTGCGTTGTTAGGCAAATTTTTGATAGAATACCGCACAAAATATTAAAAACCAATAAGATCAAACGTGAGAATTAATGATTCGAATCAAAATATGCGCCTTGCTAGCTGCGGTTGCCATGGCGTGGTCTTTGGAGGCCGCCAGTGCGGGTAACTCGTTGGGTACAATGCGTATGGGAAATATCATTGTCAATATTACAAGGTGTCTCACGTGAAAAATCCGCCATTAGGGGATAGACATGAAGCTTACAAATAGGACAACTCAACGCTTTCTTCACGTACTGTTTTGTTTCATGAGTTGTTGCATGTCGCACGGGGCTGTTGAATTCTGTTGTGCCCGCGATGACATTAAGTCGTCGATTGTTGACTCTATGCTAGCTTATCCTTCGAATGTGACGTGTGCAATAACGTCGCCAAACATAGTTGATTTTTTCCGTAGAGATGTCGCTCTATCCGAAGCGTGGAGATTTGGTCTGGTCTGCAGCGAGACAATGTTTGATTCCAGATTCAACGATGGATTAAGCATCCCTCAAAGCGATCCTTCTCTGGTGTTTTTCTTCGAGTCGGACAGGCACGCGGCCATTGATGTGAATCACCCCGTGAATGCTTATGCAGGATCATTTGTTTTCAATAAAGGCGTATGTCGACTTGTCTTTGTGACAAGGCAGGCAGAGCCGATTCCGGATCGTTTTACGGGGAGCGACTTCACGCCCCATGGATCTAGTGGAAGGTCGATGGAGAGTTTTTTTGCCGATTATGGGCCTGGCCGGGAGAAGCTTCTGCGAGAATTTCGCGTTCGCGTTTTCAAGATATGCGACGGCGGTTCATTTGTTGTGTCATACGACGTTTCAAAAAGAATGGCGGAAAACAGAGCTCTGATGCCCACGTCGAGCATAGATAAAAGAAAATGGAGTCGGGCATTTTACATAGATGATATAGCCCTTAACGCCCGCGAGATTTCCGAAATCGTTTATTGGCTCTGGCACCGGGACGGCAAGGTCTCGAAGTATCCGGAGCTCTGCAAACGCCATCCCGAGCTGTTCGAGCCGATAAGCGGGCTGGATGATTTCAAAACCGAGATAGGCCGCATGCTGGTTGAACGCAGCAAACAATGAACGGCCGGTGCCTGAAATTGTCGGCTAACATAGCCGCGTCGCCGTCTTCACGGGGACGGCGAAAGGTGAGTGTCGGCTGTCTCAAGGTGCACTTGAGGCGTCGGCGGACGACGCAAGATTGGAGAGAATCGGGAGTGTTTCAAAAAAGGATGGTGTCGCGCATGGAATAGTCAGGCCAAAGCACAGGTTTCTTCGCCTTCGCGTCACAGATTCCAAGCCTGTTAAGTTAGTGGTAAGAGAGGTCAAGTTTCTATAACACCCACCACAAGACTTGAGGTTAATACGACTAGACTGGAACGGGCTCCTCTCTGAAGTCACAAACGGAAGCGGATTTGTGGTAGAATATATACACTGCATCATGGATAGGGTGACGAACATATCATGGCGCACGACAAGTGGCGCGAGAATCGGCGGCTTCGAATACGAGTACGACGCCGCAGGGCGCATCGTCTCGCGCTCCCGTGCGCTAGGCGTCGGAGACCGTCTAGTGTCATACAATAGTAATTACGGATGTGGCAAGCCCGCCTCGGCCTTGCAGCAAGGGCGGGGGCACCCTGGCCACATCGGGTCTGGTAGGGCTG
>SUVZ01000414.1 GCA_015061765.1 Lentisphaerota bacterium | reverse complement strand
GAGATCCACGGACACACCGTCAAGCTCAAAATAGCCCGGGTAGCGAGCCTTTATCTTCTCAAGCACAGCCGATGCGTCCGCAACCTTGGAGTTTATCTCGCCAGACTGCGCATACTTGCGCAAGGGCGCGACAAGTTCGGAAAGCGGCTTGTCGCTCTTGGACACAATGTTCGCAAGCGCGAACACAGCCATGGACGACGATTCCGCCGTGAAGTTCGCCTTGAAATAGTAGTGCCCTGAGAGTTCTCCCGCGAACACGGCATCATTATCGCGCATCTGCGCCTTGATGAACGAATGTCCGACGCGGCTCATCATCGGCCTGCCGCCGGCGGCAAGAATCGTCTCTTCGCACATCTTGGTCGAACGGAGGTCATAGAAGCTGACCGCCCCGGGGTTCGCCTCAACCATGTTCTGCGCGATGAGCGCCGTGGTGAAGTCCATAGGGATGACATCGCCCTTCTCGTCCACAAAGCCGACGCGGTCCGCGTCGCCGTCGAACGCCGCGCCGAATGCGTACTTGCCGGGATTGGCCCTGATGAGTTCCTGGATGTCCTTGAGCGTCTCCACGTGAAGCGGATTGGCGTCGTGGTTCGGGAAGTCTCCATCGTACTCCCCGAAAAGGCCGTCATAGGTAAGCTTTTCGCTTTTCAGTGCGGCAGATTCCGCGATGCCCATGCCGTTTGCGAAATCGCATGCTATATGAAGCGGTTTCGCCATGCGCTCAAAGGAACGTACGTGGTCGGCATACTCCGCCGACACGTCAACGTGTTCGATCGTCCCCTTGACGGCGGCATCTTCGCCGAGATCGCCGTCCATCACCATCCGCTCGATGTCCTTGATTCCCGTTGCGCCGGAAATCGGCACGGCCCCTGCACGGCAAAGCTTGCAGCCGTTCCACTCCTTGGTGTTGTGGGATGCGGTGATCATCACCGAACCGTCCGGCTTGAGCGTGCCATTTGCATAATAGCTCATCGGAGTGGAGGCGAGCCCCACGTCAATCACATCCACGCCAAGATCGTTCAGTCCCTTTGCGAAAGCCTCGAAAAGGGAATCAGACGACTTGCGGCAGTCGCGCGCGACCACAATCCTCTTCGGCGCGCCCAGAAAACGAGCGTACGCCCTTGCTATCTTGTAGAAAACATCCTCCGTAAGCTCTGTGCCATAGATGCCGCGGATGTCATACGCCTTGAAAATGCTCATGTTCACCTTTCTTTTTCAAAACAGAGATGTACCATTATTCGACCGCGAATTTTACCACAATCACCCCTCATGTTCAAACAATCAGTCAATACACGCACTTGTCCTCACACAGAAGCGGAGGAGATGTCAAAATCAGCATCGATTACGGATGATTTTACCAGATATCCTTACAAATCGAAGGGTCTTTAATTTCCCATGCCGTATTAGACTTCCTGAACTGCAACAAATGCACTTTCAGCTATCGATTGCTGTAATCTCAAAAAACCTGCGCACCTTATAGGAAGTAATCTCCGCAAAATGCATCGCCCTTTCCTTGACCACTTATGCGGACATGTCGGATACTATAGATGCGGCAATGAAATATTGTGACACAATAACGGTAGGGAGCGTTGTCCCCAACGCGCCGCAGTGGGCTGAGGACAGCCCGCCTTACCAATGTTGCCTCACAATATATCATTGCCGAAGCAATAAGATTTAGCCATCGTCCTTTCGCAGGGATCCTTCTTGGCTCGGGCCCACGCGAGGTTATCGTTTACGACAGTATCACCTCATCCTACCTGTGTATGCATTCGACACTGTATGGTCAAGCTTGGTGCTAAAAAATGCATCTGCCGCAGCCTCTAGTTTTTTATTCCACGGACGAGGACTGCCAATCAGCTGAACAACCCATAACTTCAGTTCTCGTTTATGCCAATTAACCCAACAACCTGTTCCCCACGCGCCACCATGGCCAAACCATTGATCTTCATCATCTTTTTCGGGTGCATTAAGGCCTAACGAATATCCTCCAAGACCTGCTGGTCGAGTGGAGACGGCGAGCAGAGACCTTACAGTATCTTCCCTTAGTATTCTCACGCCATTGCAACCAAGCCCCAAATTCATCAACATACGATAAAATTTAAGCTGATCGTTTACCGTTGTCCATAATCCCGCTCCAGCAGAGGCAAACACATGATCATCATTGTATGGACGTTGTTGATTCATCGCCTGATATCGATATACAGCAGGAGAATTCGTACGACAGTCATAGAGTTGAATGTGCGTCTTCAACTGGCTTTCAGTCGGCCAAAAACTCGTGTCCTTCATCCCTAGGGGATCCAAAACCGTTTTCTTTAGGTATCTTTCCCATCGTTCACCAGTAATCATTTCGACTACCGCAGCGCCGATGTCTATGCCAGTATTTGAATACTGGCTTTTCGTGCCGGGCTCGAAATCAATCGGCGCGGCAGCTGCTGTAGCAGCCACGATTCTTATCCGCATCCCCCCTGACCATCCTCCGCCAGGTATCGCATAATGTTTCCCCGCTACTTCAAAAGGAAATCCACCCGTATGGTTAAGACACATTCTAACCGTCAACACATTTTTTGCCTTGCGAAGAACTATCATATCATTTGTTTTGCATACCTTAACCCAAAGCGTCCGGAATTCGGGAAGATATTTCGATACTGGATCGTCAAGATCAAGCCGCCCCTCTTCTACCAACTTTGCAATTGTCACGCCACAAAAACCCTTCGTCTGAGAACATTGCATGAATGCATCATTCATGGTAATCCGACGCTTTTCAGCAACATTGGAATATCCAAGACAGGCAATTTCACAAACACCGTTTTTTTCCAAAACGGAAATTGCTCCCGGCAATTCACCTTTTTCAATATATGGGAGGACCGCATCCCTAACCAATGTCGTCCCAGAACTTCTATATTCTGCGGCCGAAACAACCAAGGATAAACCGGAAATAAAAAACACTGTTATCCGCATGCTATCTCCTGCCCGTCAATCCATCTTGATCATCGGCCTGCCGAATGCATCCTCTTCCACTGGAAACAGCGTAAGTCTTTCGTATCCCCGAATCTCAGGTTTATGCATCACCAAGCGAAGATCGCCTTCAAATGTCTTGAAAATCATTCCGTGTCCACCGTTACCGGCGAACATCATTCGAAAATCAGACCACGGTCCTTCAGCCTTGCCTGTCTGAGAGGAACATGAAATAACCGAATATCCGCTGTCGCAAAACTTGCTCCAGATCATCGAGAGCATCCCCGTGCGAGATGAACGATAACAAAAAGGACCGTCCATCACATAATTTGGACCAAATGCGGAATTCGCCTTGAAAAGTTCCTTCATCGGTCCGACCAACCCAGATATATCGTCCTTCAACCGGCCAACTAAAAGACGTCCGATCTGCGTCTGAGTCCATTCCTGGCTGTAGACCATCCACGGCGAACCGTCAGGGTCCACCACCAGCGTGCCGTCAAGAGCCATATAATCATGAGGCGTCGCACTCATATCGGACAACTGAACAAACGGACCTTCGGGCGTATCGGCCGCGAATATCCAAGTTCCTGATCGTGTCAGCGGATAGCACGGCGGCGGCACAAAATTGGGATCGGGAGCCATTGATTTAATTGGATGCTTCGGATCGGGACGAAGAATTGCAGTCGCAAAAAGATAATATTTTCCTTTGTGCGCATGGACTTCCGGAGCGCACACACGGAATGTCCGGGCCGACTCAGGCATTGTCATCACACGTTTTGGAGCACTCCAGATTTTAAGATCCTTCGATGTCCGCACCTGCACACCGCGAGAGACATTCCATGGGACTGTCTCGTACAGATAATATGTTTCATTCTCC
>SUVZ01000413.1 GCA_015061765.1 Lentisphaerota bacterium | reverse complement strand
ATTGGGTTGAAATATTCACAACGAACAATGTTGTCTCGCCTGGGTCGGGGAAATGGCTTTATGATATGGGAAATTATCCGTCGAATTCGCTGAATGCCGCAATAGAGGATCCGACAAAACGCAGACACGGATTTTCGTTTGCCCCGCCTGCGTTTGATAACGATGTCATGGATCAGGTCGGGATTGTATCGGTTGCGGCTGCTGGTACACTCAAATCCATCGGTGGCAGTCAGACAATAACGAAGTTCAGCATAGATATGACGTCCGGCGGTGGAACTGTTGAGGGGTTTGCTTTTGCGGAGACAGGCACTCTTTATCTCACCGGGGTCGATACGGATAGCGGCGTGAACCAATGGGAGAAGTCGTTCAATCCTGTTGACTGCACGGGCGTGGCGAATCTCTCCAATTGGACGCTTTTGGTGAACGGCAGTGAAACCTCTAAACACAGCGTGTCCGTGACGGCGGACGGCAAGGTGCGTCTATTCGGATTGGGTTTGCGCGTGATCGTCCGCTGATGCTGAAAGGCGCTTAGGGGTGAGGTTTACAGCATTTCTGTTTTCCGTTTTCGCCGCATTCAGTCTGGCGGCGGAGGATATCCAGTCGAGAATAGACGCTGCCGCAGCCTCGGGCGGCGGAGTGGTGAGGATCCCGTCCGGACTGCACATTTCTCCCGCGCTCCGACTGAAAACGGGCGTCACGTTGCATCTCGAGAAGGGGGCGGTTCTTCGTGCTGAAACAAACCTTTGCGCGTATGCCCGCAACGAAGGTCATGCGTTCATTCTTGCTGAAAGCGCGGATCGTGTGGCAATCGAAGGTGAAGGCGTTATCGACGGCGGCGGCGATCTGTTCCCGGCCGACTCACTGGATTTCCGGCAGCAGCCGAGGCTTGTATGGTTCAGGGATTGCCGGGATGTGCGCATTGAAGGTGTGACGCTCAGAAACGGACGCCGCTGGTTGTGCTACCTCGCCCGGTGCGACGGGGTCTTGGTGAGGAAAGTCAAGATCCGGAGTCTTCATCAGAGAAAGGGCGACGGGTTCGACATTGAATCAAAGAACGTCCTTATAGAGGATTGCGACATCGAGACGCAGGACGATTCGATTGTGTTCAAGGCGCACAGCATGGACTATGCCGTCGAGAATGTGACCGTGAGGAACTGCCGCCTTGCGTCAAACTGCAATCTCATCAAAGTCGGGACGGAGACTCTCGGCACAATCCGCAATATCGTTGTCGAGGATTGCGTATGCCGCCGCGCTTCAACAACGTTCGCCCATGACAGGCGCGAGTGGGTTGAGTTCAAGGGTTGCGGCATTCCGAATGGACCCTACGCCCTTGCCGGGATCGGTCTTGCCGTTTTGGACGGCGGCCGTTTGGAAAACATGACTGTAAGGAGAATCGCCCTGAACGATTCGTGCCTTGTTCCTGTGTTCGTGCGGCTTGCGCGCCGGAACGGGAGAAAACTTCCGGGGGATTCCTTTCTGCGGAATGTTGTGATTGAGGATGTCACAGGTACCGCGCTTTCGTCCACAGGGTGCAGCATAACGGGACTTGAGGATCTGCGTCCATCCGGTATCACATTGCGTAACGTGAATCTTAAGATGCGCAACGGAGATGTAGTTCCTGTGGATCCCTTGCCGGAACTGCCTCAAAAGGGGCTGTATGTAGGTATGTGGCGCAGCGCCATGCCTGCATACGGATTCTATCTGCGCCATGCGGACAACGTGAAGTTCGAGAATGTTTTTGTGCATGAGTTGCAGCCGGGTCGGCGGAAGGCATTCCGCGCCGACGATTGCAAAGATGTCGTTCTAACGGGCGGCAATCTCAAAAGATAAAGGATGTTTCAACATGAAAAGAATAGTAGCATCAATAGTCCTTTTTTCGATGTGTGCGGCAGGTGCTGCCGTCATTGACGGTTCGTACAGGATTGTTCTTCCAAAGAAGAAACCTCTCGGCGTCCAGAACGCAATAGAGGAAGCTGGGCGCGAACTTGCCGCAGCCCTGAAGGAAGGGGCGGGGCTTGATGTGGAAGTTGTCTGGTCCAATGAATTCAAGGGCAAGATGCGCAAGAATCCGGCGATTTTCCTTGGTGCCGGTCCTGCGGAAAAGGCAGGGTTGATGCCGCCCGATCTGAAGGGCTTCGAGAACATGATTGTGGAGAATGGGCGCAACATATACATTTTCGGCAGGGATGCCCAACGCATCAAGAACGAGAAGAAAGCCGACTGGAGAAGATGCGTGCTTCCCACCGTGAAGGGTGTGTCGAGATTCATGGAGAAGTTCATGAATGTGCGTTTCCTGGCTCCGGGCGCCGTAGGGACCGATATCCCGAGGATTGACAAGGTGGAGGTGCCTGACGGCTATTCCGACCGAATTGCACCTCCAATCGATTACGCCCCCGCTCCGTACTACACCATGATGTACGGATATGCGGCCAATGCGTTCGGGTCGGGCATGTACCATTCGTATGGAGGACACACCTACAGCAAGGCATGCCCACAGGAGAAGTATTTCAAGGATCATCCCGAGTATTTCGGTCTTGTGAACGGCAGGCGCACTCCGGTGCCGCTCAAGAATTCGACGCTGTGCATATCCAATCCTGCGATCGAGGAGCTGTTGATCAAGGAGCTTTTGGCTAAGTTTGACTCCGGAGCTGAAACAGTTCAGCTCGCGCAACAGGACGGAAACCAGTGGTGTCAGTGTGAAGAATGCAAGAAATTCGGCGGGCCGAAGGCCGACACCGTCGGGGAAAAGATATGGATTCTTCACCGTCGCGTCGCCGAACGCATTGCGAAGCTTCGTCCGGGAAAGAAAGTGAACATAATTTCGTATAGCGTGACATCCACGCCGCCCAAGACCTTCAACGAATTTCCCGAAAACGTGATGATAGAGGTGTGCAGTCCCACGGAGGCTCGTCTTAAAAACTGGAAGGAGAACTACAAGGTTCCTCACGGGTTCGTGGTGTACATCTATTTCTGGGGCAATTATCCCTTGCCGGGATTGACCGCAAAGCGCAGCTACATGCGTTGCGTTGAGATGATCAAGACTTTCAAGCGGTACGGGGTGCATGGGGTGTATCGTTGTGGTTTTGGCGAACTCTTCGGAATGGAGGGGCCGGTGTATTACCTGTTCGGACGCCTGATCGATGATCCGGACGCGAATCCGAACGCCGTGGTGAAGGAATATTGCGACCGCGCGTTCGGTCCTGCCGGAGATTCGATGGTGGAGTTCTTCAATACGCTTGATCGGCGTCTGATGGCAGCGGATCTGATGGAGAACAAGGGTAGCGAGTATGGAAGCGCTCTTCCTCAGAATCCCCTTGATCTCTTGGCGTTCATCTACACGCCGGAAACTGCTGCGAAAATGGATGCAACCCTTACGGTCGCGGAAGGTCTTGCGGAGACGTCCAAACAGAAGACCCGTCTTGCGCTTGTCCGCAAGGAGTTTGATTATGCCCGCAATCTCGGCAAGGTGGCATCTCTCTATGCATCCTACCGCTTTGATCCGTCGAAGCTCACTTTCGAGCCTCTCTCCAATGCGCTTGTCGAACGTGAGAAGATACTCGATTCGATATATGGTGGAAATCCCGATCCCGCCGGAATCCCGATGCCGTTTCCGGGATGGCCTGAGATCAGGCCTTTCGGAAACAATCAGCGTCGCATAGTGATGAGCAACGGACGCCTGAGGGCCGGCATAGGCTCGCCCCTGCGCTGGGATGTTAAGATGATGAAGGAAAAGGGGATGCTTCCGGGAAAGGACCGCTTGTCCATTGATGTGAACATGGTCGAAGCGGAGCCTGAGTTTGTCGACTTCGAAAAAGGCGTGTGGGCGAAGTGC
>SUVZ01000014.1:18590-22606 GCA_015061765.1 Lentisphaerota bacterium | reverse complement strand
TAATCACCCAAAATGGAGGTGGGAAGCGGAGTTGAACCGCTGTAGACGGATTTGCAGTCCGTAACCTAACCGCTCGGCCATCCCACCTTTGAGATGCGCTCAAAAGAGCACACCTTATTTCTTCTTAGCCGCGAGAAGCCTTGCATGCACACGCTTGTTGCGAGCAATGCGGCGAGCCCTCTTGGCACGTGTTCTTAATTGTTGTCCCATGGCCGCATAATATATCAAATCACCAATTTGAGCGCAAGCGAAAAAATTAAGAAAATGTTTCGACCTGACTGCATTGAATCTGCCTTATCGTAATGAGAATATGATTCGGACCAATTCTCAAGATTATAGTGTAGACGAAATCTTGACATGCGGATATTGGCTAATTGAGAGATGCGTAATGCATGCCCCCATTGCAGATTATAACTGTGTAAGCTATTGCCAGAAGGATTCCAATCGCACATCAGGGTAGGCAGGCGCAAGTTTCAAGGCTCATACCGTATCAAAATAACCAAGATACCCGTCAAACAGAGGAGTGGATAGAAATGTCTTTACCTTAAAGATCAATGGTGGCCGCGGTGGATAATGACAGACAGCACTGCAACATCAGCAGGATTGACGCCTGGAATTCGCAATGCCTGGGCAAGCGTTTCAGGTTTCCACTTCTTGAGCTTTTCCCTGCTCTCGAACCTTACCGCCGGGCATCTGTCATAATCAAGCCAATCAGGAATTCTGGTATTTTCATCCCTCTTCGCCCTTTCCGCCGCAACTTCCTCCTGTTTGATGTAGCCCTCATACTGACGCATAATATTAATCTGTTCGACAACTGCAGGCGGTAGCATCGAAATGTCTTTGTCATGCAAATGCTCATCAATCAGTTTTTTGAAATAATGGGTTTCCTTTCTTATCTCTATCGGCAAAACTCCAACGCGATCAGCTGCATGCATCAATCTGTAGCGTGCATTATCCTGACGTAATATCAGGCGACGTTCCGCACGAGATGTGAACATTCTGTAAGGTTCATCCGTACCCTTAGTGACCAAATCATCAATCATTACACCTATATAGGCATCCTGTCGACTCAGTACTAGTGGCTCTTCACCTCTAACCATGAAAACGGCATTTATTCCTGCCATGATGCCTTGCGCTGCAGCTTCTTCATAGCCTGTTGTTCCGTTTACCTGCCCAGCAAAGAAAAGACCAGATATTCGCTTTGATTCTAATGTATGCCGCAACTCACGGGCATCAATGCCATCATACTCAATTGCATAAGCGTATTTCAGAAACTCTGCCTTTTCCAAACCTGGAACCGATCTAACCATTTGTTCCTGAACTTCACGCGGCAATGAGCAAGATAAACCATTTGGGTATATGACATTTTGCTCAAGATCCTCAGGTTCAAGCATCACATGATGTTGATTGGCATCCTTAAACCTGACAATCTTATCCTCAATCGATGGGCAGTATCTCACGCCAGTTCCCTTAATGGGACCGCCATATAAGGCAGAGTCAGCCAAATGAGAACAAATTATCTCATGTGTTTCAGGTGTCGTATGAGTCATCCAACAAGAAATATTTGGAATGTTCCATGTGGAACATTGATCTGTAAATATATTATTTGACGCTTTTGAGCCATTATCCATGGACCCCATCGTTATGTTTTCTTTAGAAACAGTATTATTGTTTTCATTCAGTATGCCGTTGTTCCACGTGGAACATTTCTGGTCGACATGGACATAAGTTTTATCGATGAAATCTAACGGAAAAGGTCTTTTCACCTCATTGTTCCACGTGGAACATCCATAAGCTTGAGTTGAATTTGATATTTCAGAGCCTAGCTCAATGTTCCATGTGGAACATTTAGATCTCAAACTGAACAATGGGGCCGGCATTTCGCCTCTTTGCTCAACACATTTAGTGAAATCACATGATGTTGACTTCAATCTTGGTGGTGTTCCTGTCTTAAGTCTAATAAGTTCAAAACCAAGTTTTTCCAATGATTCAGACAGTAGATTTGCGGCAGGTCTATTGTCTCCACCTGATTCTTCAACTTCATGTCCGATGAAAATACGTCCGCGCAGTGAGGTTCCACTGGTCACTATTATTGCTTTAGCCCTATATTCTCCATGAAATTCTGTCCGTACTCCGACAGCGCTTATTCTTCTTGAAATCTTATCATTCTCGGTAAATGGCATTCTACCTACTGTATTCAATACGCCATTCAAGTATTTTTCTTCGGTGATTGCCGAAGGTGAAGTAGTTTCTTCACTTGTCTTTATCATATGCTGAGAATATTTCTCATCCATTATTTTCTCTGTCTTAACGTCATTGGTCATCATTTCATCATTGCGATTATTTGACTCTCCAAATGGCAGATCGGAATCAGTGTCGATCACATTGGAATTCTGCATTTTGTCTTTTGCTGAATCTGAAATGATGACGTCAAACTTTTTCTCACAGAAATCTGTGACGATATCCGTCACAACATCCTCAAGCACAGCAAGATTCTGTTGGGATGATATGACATTCTGCATTCTTTCCGAATATAGTCTTTTGTCGCATTGAGCTCTAGTTGCTCGGACAGCCGGTCCGCGGGAGGTATTCAATGTTTTTTCCTGAAGGGCGGTCTGGTCCGTGTTGAATCCCATTTCACCGCCAAGTGCATCAAGTTCATAGACAAGATGACTTTTGGCTAATCCTCCAATGGATGGATTACATGGCATTTTGGCAATATCGCTCTTCTTGCCTGTTATAAGAAGGGTGGATGCCCCCATTCTGGCAGACACAAGGGCAGCTTCAGAACCGGCATGACCACCACCGACAACTATTATATCTATGATTTCTTTCACAAGATGGCATTATACCATAACATATGTTCTTATCAACACCTTTTTGTAATTATGTAGATAATGTTATGCGTAATGTATTTACATAGTTAACTTACATTTTTTCAGATTATTTCTTTAAATAAAAGATATAGATAACTATTGTCATTACTTCAATACAAAAATGATGTCATTTATGAACGATTTATGAACAGAAGTATCGTATAGTGTATGCATATGCCTGAAATTATGTCATTCTTTCATTGGCATTAGGTATTTAACATGCCTTCATACTGTGCATAACTTTTTAATAAAATAAAATAGTTGATTTATAGGATGAATTTAAATAAAAATGGAAAATATCTATATCTAAAATATAAACAGATTTCTGTGCATAACTTGTTTACTTGTTTGTATTTTTTCCTCGTTGTGTTTTATCAACAGTTCTGTTTTAATATGTGTTGGAAAAAAGGAAAAGGGTAAAGGAATGCAGACAGAAATTACGCCACGTGCCGATCTTTGGGTCCTTGCGGTGGCACTATACAAAACTTCTTTGTCATCTGTTGATGATGTCAGCAGATGGGATCGCCATGCAGCCCTGTTCGCATCACACGAACTAGAAAACGAGAAATTCATCATAGGAGTTAGCGATCAATATACTGCCGACTATATGGCATCACTCTATTCAGAACCTCTTAGGATAGCACTTATAAAGGCAGGTGCCCCGCAAGAAGTTGAAGTAGTCTTCAAGGTCACAGAGGTTGCCAGAAGAATAGATGACGAGAAACGCCAAAACGAAGTGAGAAGGCAGCAGGCAGAGGAACCGCAGATTACGAGAAAATCCGTCTTTGCCTCGACTATTCCTCTCAATTCTGGCTATACGTTCGCAAACTTCGTAAGGGGTCCGTCGAACTCCTTTGCATACGCCATCGCAAATGCGATAGCAAAAGAGCCTGGCGGAAACACGAACAATCCTTTCTTCATCTGGGGCGGATCCGGGCTCGGAAAAACCCATCTCATGCAGGCCATCGGCCATCATGTGATGCAGCGTGACCCCTCAAAGAGCGTCTGCTACATCACAAGCGAGACATTCCTGAACGAATACATCAATGCACTGTCAAACAAGGATATGGAATCGTTCAGGAAGCGCTACCGGAACATTGATCTCCTGCTTTTGGATGACGTTCAGTTCATTGGAGGCAA
>SUVZ01000014.1:0-18580 GCA_015061765.1 Lentisphaerota bacterium | reverse complement strand
AGGAACAGTTCCAGGAGGAATTCTTCAATACATACAGCAATCTCATGACATACGGAAAACAGGTTGTCATGACGTGCGATGTTCCGCCAAAAAGGCTGAGTAACCTGGAAGAGCGTCTCATAACGAGATTTCAGCAAGGCATGGTGATTGAGATTGAATCTCCCTCGTATGAGACGCGCATCGCAATTCTTAAGCTCAAGGCCAAAAATTGCCGACACAGAATTCCAGAGGAGATTTTCACATATATAGGCGAAAACATCAAGTCATCTGTCCGTGCTATGGAAGGGGCTCTTAATCTTATCATCAGATTCATGGATGCAAATCCGGAGATTGAGATAAATCAGCAGATAGCGCACACCCTCCTTAAGGAGTTGGCAGAGGATGAAGTCATCATAAAAAGACTTTCGATAGATGAGATCATCAAGGCTGTATGCTCAACATATGACGTTACATACGATGACATCAAGTCCAACAACCGAACTCAGCCTCTGGCGACCGCAAGGCAGGTGGCAATGTTCCTTGCCAGAAAGCTCACGGGCAACTCAACCCCGACGGTTGCAAATGCATTCAAGCGCAACCACACCACTGTCGTCCACGGCACGCAGACGATCCAGAAGCGAATCGATGTTGAAATCGAACTGAAGAAGACAATCGAGCAGATCACGGAGCAGCTTGGCCGCAAGCCGTCCGAACTGTTCTATTGACAAGATGTCGATTGGCTGTTCAGAACCTGTTGCCAAATGGGCGTTTTGTCAACAGCAATCGACAGGGTTCAAGGGAAGCAAAAAGAAGCTGACACGAAGACAAAAAGAAGTGAACAGGTGGAACCGCGGTTTCAGCCAATGAAAATAGGGTCGGAAACGGGTTATGCAAGTTATGGACAACCCTAATATTAGAATAATAAGTTCTTTACTTAATAACCACTAATAGAGTACAATACGCGCCTAAGGAAACCAAAGGGAGTTTTATAAATGAAGATAAAAATCATCCGCTCTAAGTTTATGGAAGGACTCAAGAAGGTACAGAACATTGTAGCCGGAAAGGGTTCCCTTCAGATTATTCAGAACGCGATGCTCGAGGCAAGCGATGGTAAGTTAAGTCTCATCACGACCGACATTGATATTTCCATCAAGTCAACGGTCGAATGCGAAGTGGTTGAGGCTGGCGCAACCACACTGCCGGTAAAACTCCTGTTCAGCACGATCTCCTCTTGCGCAGAGGGAGTTGTGGAACTCGAGACTGATTTTCAGGAGCGTGCAAGAATCTCCGCCGGGAGCGCGGCGTTCAAGCTTTCAGGGATGAATGTTGCGGACTTTCCGGCTCTTCCTTCCACGGAAGATGCTTTCGCGTATGAGATTCCCCAGGCGACGCTCCGCGAAATGCTGAGGAAAACCTCATATGCCGTGTCGCAGGATGAGACGCGCAAGACGCTCAAGGGCGTTCTCATGAGCTTCAAGGAAGGAAAGCTGACAATGGTTGCCACCGACGGCCGCCGTCTTGCGCTTGTCGAGCATGAAATAGAGTTCCCCGCCGCCGCAGAGCGTGATATCATCCTTCCGTCCAAGGTGGTGTCAGAACTTCAGCGCTCGCTTTCCGGCGATGGTAAGGTGAAGATCACCATTGAAAAGACGCAGGTTGCCTTCAATCTCGGTGAAACCCAGATATACTCCAAGCTTCTTGATGAGATATATCCGAACTACCGTCAGGTAATTCCGCAGAGCTGCAGTCAGAAGATTGAGGTTGACCGCAAGCTTCTTCTCGATGCGATTGATCGCGCCAGCGTCATGATGATGGAGGAGTCATCCTCCACCCGCCTCACTTTCGATTCCAACCAGCTCCTCGTCTCATCTGTCGCGGCAGACATCGGTGAAGCAAAGGACGTTGTGCCAATCAAGTACAGTGGCGAGAGGATTGAGATCGTCTTCAATCCTTCCTATGTCAAGGATCCTCTCAAGGCAATCGACGAGGATGAAATCACGATAGAACTGAACAATGGATCTTCTCCGGCTGTCATCCGGTGTTCGGTTCCTTTCCTCTATGTGATGATGCCGCTTCGCATCAACTGATGAATATCTGGAAAGACAGGGATTTTCCGATCATCATCTCCTGCGCCAAGACGCTTGCGCCATGGACGGAGAAGGAGGTTCGTTCATTCGGATATGAGCCGATTGACAAATCGGAAAACTACGTAGTGGTTCGCGGTGCGCTTCGTGACGTACTCAAGCTGAATCTGTGGCTTCGTACTGCGCATCGGGTTCTTGTTCCTCTTTTTCGCGGTCAGTGCCGCCATGTGCGCGAACTTTACGACAAGGCCGTGACGATTGACTGGGAAAACCTCATTGACGCGGATGGATATTTCACCGTGTCATCGGTTGTCCACAACGGTTCGGTTCGCGATACACGGCTTCCTTCACTGGTTCTTAAGGATGCAGTTGTCGACAGAATCCGTTCCAAGCTTGGCCGCAGACCCAATTCCGGCGGTGATTATGATCGCGGTGCGAGCGTGTTCCTCCACTGGAACGGCGACACGGGCATAATATACCTCGATACGTCTGGTGCCCCGCTTTCGAAACGCGGATATCGAAAGATTCCCGGATCGGCTCCGATGCAGGAGACCTTGGCGGCGGCCTGCATAGACGCTATGGAGTGGGATGGAACATCACCATTCATTTCTCCAATGTGCGGTTCCGGCACTCCGGCAATCGAGGCTGCGATGAAGGCCATGAACCGTGCACCTGGTTCGCTTCGCGCCCACTTCGGTTTCATGGGAATAAAGGGATACAATCAGATAATCCCCGGGGAAAAGGCGCCGCTAGCCGCACCGCGTCAGAGATTTGGAGTTTCCCCTGAACTCATTTTCAAGGATATGCTGCTTGAAGCGGAGTCTAGGGAGAAAAAGGACATTCCGCCGATTCTTGCAACGGACATTTCACCTGAGGCCATTCAGAATGCCCAGATAAATGCCCATGCCGCCGGGGTGTTCAACAAGATTTCCTTTGTTGCGTGTGACTTTGCCGAAACAGATGTCCAGCAATTTTCGAGAAAGTCTGGCGATGCCGATTCCTCAAGCGAAAATGATAGACGCCCGACGATATTCTTCAATCCGGAATATGGCATCCGCCTTGGTGATACCGAGGAACTCAAGCAGTTGTATGACCGCATCGGGCAATTCCTCGCAGACCATTGCAGGGGAATGACAGGCGGTCTCATCACAGGCAATCCGGATCTTGCACGCGTAGTGAATCTCACATACAGGCATCGTGTCCCGTTCTACAACGGTCCTATCGATTGCCGCCTGTTCCTGTACGAACTGTAACTGTGTTTCAGATTGGAGCGACCAATGCGCTACATTGCTTTCGTGTCCATTGCTCTCGTTTCGGCAATGGCCATTCCTTTTCATTCGTTTGCCGATGTTGAGAAACATCCGTGGAATGGAAAGAAAGTTGTCTATCTGGGTGATTCGATAACCGATCCTTCACAGTTGTCCCGCCATAAGCACGGCGTGTACTGGAAATATATGCAGGATATCTATGGTGTAGAACCCCATGTATATGCCGTAAGCGGATATCAATGGGATCGGATCTATCCGATGGCGCAGAAAATGAAGGCGGAACTTGGGGATAAGCCTGATGCGATTCTCATATTTCTCGGGACGAACGACTACAATTCAGGAGTACCACTTGGAAGCTGGTATCGGATTGTTGAGGAGGATGTCAACAGGCGAGGAGTAACAATCAGGCAGCCAAGAAGGTATCTTGAAAAGAATATGGGAACGTTCAGGGGACGCATCAATACCGTAATGGAATATTTGAAGCGGAATTTTCCGGATCAGCAGATTGTCCTTATGACTCCGCTTCACCGGGGATATGCCCATTTTGGAAATTCAAATGTTCAACCATCTGAATGCTTTCCAAATGCGCTTGGACACTATCTGGAGGATTACATAAAAGTGCTCCGTGAAGCTGCTGATATCTGGAGTGTCCCTCTTATAGACCTTTATCGGGATTCCGGACTGTATCCGGCCGATCCTGCATATGGCAAATATTTCCGGGACGGAGGAGAAAACGGTAAAGACAATCTCCATCCCAATGGACTCGGGCACATGAGAATAGCCAACACCATTATGGCACGTCTCCGCTCTCTGCCTCCAGATTTCAAGAATAAGTAATCAGGGCAATTGCATAAAGCACTGGGACAACGGACGTCTCGCCCGTTGATATTTCTGGGCGGGCAAGCCTACCCGTTCACCCAGTACGGCAAGTTTTGCAAGTGCCTCTATAGGCAAGTTTTTACCTCTTATCTATTCTATTACCATACTATTACCATCCTAGTGTTACCCTAGTGTTATCATGATGGTTATCTACGGCCTTATTCTACTACTTCATGCATTGAGAATACGATTCGGACTAATTCTCATGTAACATGCAATGAATTAATAAATGAATATTCTTTAATTAAGAATAGGTTTCTTTAATATTTATCAAAAATCGTTTTTTGAGAATTAGTCCGAACCGTATTCTCAAAGTGTACTGTGCATCGATAAGATATCAACTGATGGTAGAGTTATAAACAAGTTATTATAAACTGTTTATAACTCAATAAGTTTATAAGTCTGTGCATAACTGTTTATAACTTTGGGCTTGATATAAACTCTTGGTTATAGGATAATATGCGGCGTTGGAGAGATCAGATGCAGAACGTATCAAAGACAATATGCCAGGCCTTTAAGGACGCACGTCGCGCCCTTCGCTTGTCGCAGTCTGTTCTTGCGAAGGAGATAGGATGCCACCAGGAAGCAATCTCCATGTTCGAGTGTGGCAACTCCACAAAGCTTTCAGAGGAATATGTATCCAAACTGGCGAAGCGTCTTGGCATTGACTTGAAGAAGCTTCAGGATGAGGAGGAGAACGCCGGAAAGCCGGCTGATGCTTCCGTATCCGTAGGCTACTGCCCTGATTGCGAATGCCCGTCGAATTCCGGATACACCGTCCGTGATCGTGCGTTCTACAGAATCACGTTGCAGAAGGGCATCTATTGCGCCCACTGCGGAGAGGTTCTGGAGAAGTGCTGTCCATCCTGCGGTGCGGTTCTGAACGAAGGCGCATGTTGCACGATGTGCGGCGCCAGCTATATCGCCTGTTGACCAAAGGGAGGGTATGAATGAATGCCAAGGCATGGCGTCTCTATGGAGCAAGTGATCTGAGGCTCGAGGACGTTGAGCTCGAACCTGCCGGTGAAGAAGGGATTGTTGTTGAGATTGTCGCAAACTCCGTCTGCGTGAGTGACTACAAGTGCGTGACTCTCGGACCTGCGCACAAGAGGATTCCTGATGACATTGCCTCGCGCCCCGTAATGGTTGGACACGAGATGGTCGGGGTTGTGCGCGAGGTGGGTGAGAAGTGGAAGGGCAGATTCCATGTCGGGCAGCGCGTCGGCATCCAACCCACACTCAACGTGCCCGGACACGAACTTGATACGGTCATCGGCTTTTCGTGGCATTCGGTCGGCGGCGAATCGACGCATGTATATCTGCCGTCCATTGTAATGGAGATGGGATGTCTGTTGCCTTATGACGGAGATGCTTTCTTCACCTGCTCCCTTGCCGAACCAATATCGTGCATATTGGCGGGACTTCGCGCCAACTACCATAATGCGCAGGCTGCGCATGAACACATTCACGGGATAGTGGATGGAGGCAAGATGCTGCTTATGGCGGGATGCGGCGCAATGGGGCTTGGCTGCATCGATATAGCGTGCCATTCGCCGGAACGCCGCCCGCGCCGTCTTGTCGTGACGGAGGTTGATGACGGAAGACTTTCCCGCGCAGCCCGGATGTTTGGTCTGTCCTATGCAGACGGAAGGGCAGACGGAAATGTAAACGGCGTGGAAGTCCATTTCGTCAATACATCCGGAATGGACGACCCTGTTGCCGCACTGAAAAAATACAATCTTGCGGACGGCGAGGGAGATTCCGGCTATGACGACATCTTTGTGATGGCAGCGGTTCCGGCATTGCTCTCGCAGTGCTCTGATCTTCTTGCATATGACGGATGCCTGAATTTCTTCGCAGGCCCCACGGACAAGAATCTGAGAGCGCCGTTCAATTTCTACAATGTCCACTACATGATGCACCATGTGGCGGCCAATTCCGGAAGTTTCGTTGATGACATGGTTGATTCGGTGGACTGGATAGGGAAGGGCATTCTGCATCCCGAGGTTATGGTGACGCATGTCGGCGGACTTGATTCCGTTGCGGACTCAACGCTCAACCTTCTCAAGATTCCCGGCGGCAAACGTCTTGTGTACACGCATGTCCGCATGCCGATGACAGCCATATCCGACTTTGCGGAGAAGGGCAAAACCGATCCTCTGTTTGCGGAGCTTGACCGGATATGCTCCGCGCACAACGGGCTGTGGAGCAAGGAGGCTGAAGACTTTCTTCTTGCCAACGCTCCCAAGATCGAGATAGGCACACCCAGGGAACTCATCAAGGAACGAGTCCTCCGCCTTTCGTAGGGCGACGTTTTTTCTACAATTTCCTCGACTTTAAGCATACGCGTATCCACTGGGAGGATGCGCGTATTATTTATAGCCTTATTTTATAATTTAAATTTACGGGGGAGGGTGGATTATAATTTAAGTTATCTATGATTTTATCATTGACTCGCAACCTATGTGTGTGATACCATTTTCTGCAGTCGGATGTAAAACCTGTTGATGCGTATCATTGTTCAAAGGAGAAATGGGAATGTCAATTTTCAGTCTTCGGTTTGATGGAAGCAGGCGGATTATTTTTGCCTCGGGTGTTTTTTGCGTATCTTTCTTGCACGTTGCAGGGAGTACAGTGCCATCTGTCTATGATGAGAAGACGGATACCTGGATTGGAGATTTGACGGCTCTTACGAACGCAATCATGAATGTGGCCCAGAACGAAACCATTGCGCTTGGAGCCGGGGAAAGCGCCAAGTTCACGGCAAAAGGCGAGCATCCACTGACTCCAAGGAAGCTATGTGATTCCGTTCACTCCTTCCGATCCGCGGGGAAAATGGAAGGTGCGCGTCTCGTCTGTTTTCGGCAACGTCCAGCGGGAGGCTTGCGTCCTTCGCTAGCCCTGCAGGCTTTCGAGAAGTTCTGCCGCCATGCGGACAAGCTCTTTGCACGGCAGTTTCTTCGGGAGAAGTTCCGTCTGCCCGCGCGGAGGTTCAAGCCCGAGAAGTTCCTTGCAGACGACCGATCCGTTTTCGGCCTTGAACTTCTCGGCAAGGGCCTTCGCCGCATCAAGGGCCTTTGACTTTGCCGCCGCGTCGGCCGGATCGGTGTTCCCGTACTTGAGTCCCGCGACAAGGGCCATGCCGCTCACCGCTCCGCACGCCTCGCGCATGCGCCCCATTCCGCCTCCGAGCGCCACGGACACCTTCATTGCGGTTTCGGCATCCATTCCGAAATCTTCCGCATAGGCGGTGAACACTGCCTGTGAGCATGAACATCCCGACTCGAAAAGTCTTACGGCTTTATCTGCATGGGTTCCCATCGTGTAATTTCCTTTATGGTTGTTTTTACGCGTGATTATATCATTGCTGCCCATCAACTACAAACGCAGTCGAAAATATTAGTTGCAAGTCGGGGAAACTTATATTCCTTTATAGTGATGAGAATTAGTCCGAATCATATTCTTATTCTGAATGAATTCAGGTTGGGCGGTGAAATTGGGGCATCTGTCCATATGGTATAATCTACGGCATGAACATTCCTATTCATAGAAAATTGCAGAAGATACTTTTCGTGTGCCATGGGAACATATGCCGAAGCCCGATGGCAGAGTTCGTCATGAAGGATCTGCTCGCCAAGACCGGCATATCGGACGTTATCGTTGAGTCGGCGGCGTTGCGCACGGATGAAATCGGAAATGACATTCATCACGGCACCAGATCCATTCTTGTGAAGTATGGCATTCCGTTCTCTCCGCGCGCAGCCTGGCAGATTACCGCCGCGAAGGCGTCGGAGTTTGACATCGTGATTGGGATGGATGCCTACAACATGGCGGATTTGAAACGTCTGATGTTTCCGGAGGACATGGCGAAGGTGTGCAAGATGATGGAACTGGCAGGTTCTTCGCGTGACGTTGCCGACCCTTGGTACACAGGTGATTTCGAAACCACATACGCCGATGTGCTGGAAGGATGCGTCAAGCTTCTTGAATGCATAAAGAAGTCTCGTGGATGATGGTTACGGTGTTGCGCAAAACGGAGAGAAGATGAAGGCGTGGATTCAGCGTGTGACCGAGGCATCCGTCGAGGTTGAAGGAAAGATGATCTCTAAGATCGGCAAAGGCTATCTGGTCTTGCTTGGAGTTACGCATAGCGACACGGAAAAGACAGCGGATGAGATCGCCGAACGCATCTGCACTCTCAGGATATTCGAGGACGAGAACGGAAAGACAAATCATTCTGTTGTCGATGTTGCGGGAAGTGTGATCGTCGTCTCTCAGTTCACGCTCTATGCCGACACTTTGCATGGGCGTCGTCCGGGATTCTCCCATGCCGCGCGGCCAGAACTCGCCGAGCCACTGTACGAGCGAGTGGTGGCGAAGATACGTGAAACCCTTGGATATGAGAGGGTCGGCACCGGTCGTTTCGGAGCCGAGATGAAAGTTCGCCTTCTCAATGATGGACCGTTTTCGGTGGAACTTGTAGCCAAATAGCCCCATTCTCATTCTTGTTTTGAAGATTGTGTGAATTCTGCAGACATTCAATGAAATGCATAGTTGAATTGATTGGAGACAACCCAAACGGACGTAAGATGATTGCGTGGGGGCGGAGAATCGGCTGTGCAGACGCAGGGCATGGATTTGATCCCTCCAACCGCAAGGTTATCACTAAACTTCTGATAGATGATTCCATCCCCTCTCAGCATTCCTATCTCCTTGAACTGGCCGACAATCCTATCGGTCTCCTTGCCATCAACCCAGTTTGAAATTTTCAGAGGGAATATCGGCATGAGAAGATTTGTATGCATTCACCTCATGTTTACAGCGATGGCGATTTTTGTCGTCACTGCAGTCCAGGCGCGTTCTTTCCGCCGCAGTTTCAGAAATGGATATCCTGCAGAGTGGAATATTTCACGTGAACAGGCAGAGGACACATTTGTCATCAAGGGAAGCAAAATGACATACTCGAATGGTAGAGGTTTGACCGTGGTAACAGACGGCAATGTCATATCCCAGCGAAACGTACGTGTGGTCCGTCCTAATCGCAGAACTGTGAGACCTAAGACCAACGGCATAAAAACGAAAAGGGACATTGAGAAATCGACATCTCCAGAGAAAAAGAATCATATAAGTGTTCCGGTTCAGACAAGATAACGCGAAGAATGCTTTTATCAAGGCAGATCCCGATGGACGATCTGAATAGCCTCCTTTTTATTACAAATCATTTTTTCAATCGATCAGTGAGCGCGGGTGACAACCCCACTCACAGACCGATTACCTGAATCTTGATTCGGGTACTTGCACAATGCGCGGCAAAATGATATGATACGACCACTTTTTTGAAAGGCTTAAAAGAAAGATGAAAGACGGAATCCATCCTAACTACGAAGACGCGACGATCACGTGCGCGTGCGGCAATGTCATCAAGACGCGTTCCACGAAGAAGGAAATGCAGGTCAACACCTGCTCCGCGTGCCATCCCTATTTCACGGGTCAGAAGACGATGGTCGATACGGAAGGCCGTGTTGACTCGTTCAAGAAGCGCTACGCGAAGTTCCAGAAGAAGGCTTGATAGGCAAAGCTCAGATTGGAAGAGTGCTGGATCGCCTGACTGCGGTAGAGGCCGCAATGGGCGATCCTTCTGTTGTTGCAGACGCAAAACGCTACCGCGAGACCGTGCGCGAGCATACTGCACTCAAGAAGCTTGAATCGGCGGCGAAACGCTATTTCAAACTTCTTGACGATATCGAAGGTGCGGAATTGATGCTTGCTGACCCCGAACTCGATCCAGAGCTTCAGGCAGAAGCGCAGAGCGAGGTTGAAAGTCTTAAAGCATCCATTCCCGATGCAGAGATGGATGTGTTGGCAGGGCTTCTGCCGTCGGATCCACTTGAGTCGCGAAACGCGTGCTTCGAAATCCGCGCGGGGACAGGAGGGGAAGAGGCCGCGCTTTTCGCCGGGAATCTGTTTCGGATGTATTCACGCTATTGCGAGACCAGGGGATGGCGTGTACGGGTGATGTCCGGAAATCAGACTTCGCTTGACGGCTACAAGGAAGTGATCTTCACAGTCGAGGGTGAAGGTGCTTACGGTCTGTTCCGTTTCGAAAGCGGCGGGCATCGTGTCCAGCGGGTTCCGGAGACGGAGACGCAGGGGCGTATCCACACGAGTGCCGCGACCGTGGTCGTGTTTCCAGAGGCGGACGAGGAAGACGAACTTGAGATTCCCGAGAAGGATATCCGCATCGACCTTTTCTGCGCAGGTGGCGCAGGCGGTCAGCATGTGAACAAGACAGAGTCTGCTGTCCGCATGACGCATCTGCCCACAGGTCTTGTGGCGCAGTGCCAGGATGAGCGTTCGCAAATCCGTAACAAGGAGAAGTGCCTTGCCACACTCAAGGCGCGAATTCTCGATTTCAGGCGCCGAGAGGAGGAAGCGAAGCTCGGAGCTTCGCGTCTGACGCTTCGCGGCTCTGGTGACCGTTCGGAACGCATCCGTACCTACAACTTCCCCCAGAACCGCATGACGGACCATCGCGTGGATCTAACGCTCTATTCTCTTGACCGTATTGTTGAGGGCTCGCTTGATCCGGTCCTGAACGCCCTTCGTGAAAAAGACCTGTCTGAACGGATCGCTGCCGGACTGGCAAGCGTTTGATCTGTTGATCCATGGGCTTCAAGGATGCCTTACTTCGGAATCAACCTCCCATGCGCCATGTCGACCGGCATTGAGGCACTTAAAATAAGTGCATAGTTGTGGTATAATCGACGGCAATGATGAACGGGAAAAACAGAAACGCCACGGAAGCGGGATTCCGCCTTCTGGCTTCGGCTTTTGCATGGCTGCTTGCTGCGGCCATGCCTGCCGTCGCCGCGGTCGAGACGGATCTTTCCAAGGGCGGAATCTCCCTTTCCGTCACTGCGTCGCCCGACGTCGTCGACATCGCCCGCGACTTTGAGGTCGTGGTGAAGGCTGTCGCCCCTGCGGGAACGACCGTTGCGCTCCCCGACCTGCGCGACAGGTTCCGCGGATTCTCCGTCGCCGAGGATTTCGCAGAGGAGCCTCTTGTCGGCGCCGACGGCGGCACGACGTATGTGTCCAGCTGGAGGCTGGTGCCGAAACCGTGCGAGAAGGTGTACAAGCTGCTGCCGTTTGTTGTGACACTTGTCCGCAGGGCAGACGGTTCCGAGGCGCACGACTCGTTCTATACGGCGCCCGTCTATTTCCGGAACCCCGCCGCGCGCGAGACCGTCACCGGCGGCATGGAGGTCAATCCCGAAAAGGATCTTCCACCGCTCTCGTGGAGGCTCGTGCGATATTGCGCATTGGTCCTTCTTGCCGCATGCGCTGCCGTTGCGTTTGTCTGGTGGATCGTGAAGAAGGTTGCGCAGAAGGTCCGCGAGCACAGGATGAGCCCGATAGAGCGCGCAATGCTCGAACTCGACCGTCTCCTGCAGAAGGGGCTTCCCGGGCGCGGCCGCTACAAGGATTTCTACGTCGAGCTGACGATGGTCGTGCGTCGCTACATCCAGCGCAGGTATTCGGTCCGCGCCCCAAACCTCACGACGGACGAGTTCCTCCGCGCGGCCGCCGAGAACCCGGCGTTCACCCGCGAGGCGCTTGAAGGGCTCAGGCAGTTCCTCGAGTCTTCGGACATGGTCAAGTTCGCCGGGGTGGAGGCGACTCCCGAGATGGCCGATTCGGCAACGGACAAGGCGCGCGACTACCTGACCGCCGACAGCCGGAACAGGAACCAGGGGGCAAAGGGCGGTGACACCCCATGAGTTTCGCGTGGCCATACGGATTTCTGCTGGTCCTTCCGCTGGCCGTTGCGGCATGGCGGATGCTTCGCCGCGGACGGCGGTGCGGTGTGAAGTTCGCTCCGGTGAGGCGACTCCCGCTCAGGACCGCCGGGTGGCGCGCGAAACTCGCCAATCTCACACCCTGGCTGTTTCTTGCCGGAGCCGCGCTCCTTGTGGTTGCCTGTGCAAGACCGCGCAAGGCGCTGAACCGGGAAAGCCGGAGCGTGGACGCGATCGCCATCGCGATGACCGTCGACGTGTCCGGTTCGATGGAGGCCCTGGATCTCAACCCGTCCAGCGTGCGCGACGTGAATTCCGCAAGGACGCGGCTTGACGTCGTGAAGGAGCTTTTCGGAAAGTTCGTCCAGGCGCGTCCGGACGATCTTATCGGACTCATCACGTTTGGCGGCTACGCATCATCCCTCTCTCCGCTTACCGCAGACCACGAGGCTCTTCTGCACGTGCTGAGAGGAGTCCAGGTGCCGGCGATGCAGTTCGACGCCAATGGCGAGATCGTCGACAGGGACGAGACCATGACAGCCGTCGGCGATGGGCTTGCGACGGCGCTTGCCCGCCTCAAGAACGCGGAGACGAAGTCCCGCATCGTGATACTGCTTTCCGACGGAGTGTCCAACACCGGAGCGGTCGAGCCCGACGATGCGGCGGCGGCCGCGGCGAAGCTCGGCATCCGCGTATACACGATCGGGGTCGGCACGCATTCCACGCGAACTCCATTCCGCGCGCGAGACGTGTTTGGCCGCACGACGGTGCAGTACGCGAACTCTTCGTTCGACGAATCGCAGCTGAAGTCGATCGCCAGGAAGACGAAGGCCCGGTATTTCGGCGTGCGCGATGCGAAGGGGCTGAAGGCGGCGCTCGACGAGATCGACCAGCTTGAGAAGACCACACTTGACCGTACCGTCTTTCAGCGCTATCGCGAATATTTCCCGCCGTTTCTGTTCTCGGGCGTGATTCTCATGCTGGCGGCGGTGTCTCTCCAGATGGCTGCGTCAAGGAGGCTTGTCTGATGCGGTTCGTCAATCCATGGATGCTTGTTCTGGTCCTGCTCGTCCCTGTCGCCGGGGCGTTCTGGACGTTTCTCCGCGCCCGTTCCGAGGCGAGGCTGAGAGGACTTGTCGCGCCCGCGCTTCAGGCCAGACTCCTTCCCGACAGGCCGAAGACGTTTGTCGTGCAGGCGATGCTTCTCCTTTCCGGGCTTGCCCTGTGTCTGTTCGCGGCGGCACGTCCGCAGTGGGGGCACAGTGCGCAGGTCGTGGCGGCGAAGAGCCGCAACGTGGTCGTCGCTCTTGATGTGAGCCGTTCGATGCTTGCCGCCGATGTGCGCCCGAACCGTCTCGAGCGCGCAAAGGCCGACATAGCCGATCTCGTCGATTCGCTAGAGGGCGACCGGTGCGCGCTCGTCGCATTCCGCCAGAAGGGCGTGCTGCTGTGTCCGTTGACGACCGACCGTGCGTTTCTGCGCTCCGCGCTCGAGTCCGCCACGCCCGAGTCCGCACCGCGCGGCGAGACGGATCTCGGCGCCGCGATACGCACTGCGCTTCAGGCTCTCGATCCCGCGATGGACGACCACAACGCGATAATCCTCGTTTCGGACGGCGGCGATCTGCGCAACAACGCCCTTGCCGGGGCGGCGGTCGCCAAGAAGCGCGGCATTCCGATCTTCACGGTGGGCCTCGGCGATCCGCGCAGGGAGACGACGCTTCCGGACGCATCGGGTTCGGGCGTCCAGATGTTTAAAGGGCAGCCCGTTAAGGTGCGTCTCGAGGAGAAGGCCCTCCGCGAAATCGCCGCCGCCTCGGACGGGCGCTATGTTCCGCTTGCGACGGCCGGAACGGCGGAGACGACGCTCGGCGCGATCTACCGCCGCTTCCTGCGTCAGGTCGCAGCGAAGGAACAGGCGGAGGAAGAGGAGATGCGCGCCACGGAGCGTTTCGGGTTCTTCCTCGTCCCCGGGCTTGCGCTCATGCTTGCGGCGGCGTTTCTTTCCCGCGGACGGTTCAGCGGCAGTGTCCGCCGCAAGGCGGCTGCAATCCGGTGACATGCTCATGAAACGCATCACGGCAGCCATCGCGGGAATCATTGCATTGACGGCAGCCGCCGCGACGGACGTGTCGTTCTTCATGTGCTACCGTCCCAACCATCCGGAGGATCCCACGACCAAGGCGCTGAATGCGTTCGAGAGGAAGAACCCCGGCGTAAATCCGAAACAGTGGGGCGGACTGATTCTCCCTGGCGGCGGCGGACGCGCACAGTTCATGCTCGCTCTCGCCGGCGGAAGTGCGCCCGACGTGTACAAGGCCTGGTTCCACATCCTGCGCCACGACATAGAACAGGGTTTCACGTATCCGCTCAACGAATGGATCGACGAGAACTGGGAGGGGTGGAAGCATTCGCCGCCGCTTTGGAAGGAGGTGGCGACCAAGGACGGAAAGATCCACGCGGTTCCGACTCCCGGCATGGCATACTACGGTCTTGTGTACCGCAAGGATATTGTGAAGGAGGTCGGTCTCGATCCCGAACGCCATCCGGCGACATGGGACGAATTCGAAAAGTGGTGCGAACGGCTCACGAAGCCGGGACGCAGGGCGATTGCGATCGAGAACCGTCCGTGGGGTTTCCTGCCGTGGGTCGGTGCGGCCGGCGGCGATGTGGTGCGGAGGCGCGCGGACACGGACGGGGGAGCCGGTTCGTGGGAGGCGTGCTTCGACTCGCCTGAATGCCTGAGGGCGGCCGCTTTCCTTCAGCGTCTCGTGAAGAAGGGCCTTGTGCGCGGTCTGCCGGTGCTCTCGGTCTCAAGCGACATGGCGATGCTCTTCACCGGCGGAGAGATCGTGTGCGTGTTCGGCGGAGAGGACTTTGTCGCGTATCTCACCGAGCACCTGAACTTCCCCGCCGATCTTGTCGGACTCATGCCGTTCCCCGCCGCCGATGCGTCGCTCATGCCCGTCCTCCAGGCGCACAAGCATTTCTATGCGATGACGGAGTCCGTGGCGCACAGGACGAAGGCGGAGCGCGACTGCGTGTGGGCGGCGATGCAGGCGCTCGCTTCGCAGGAGGTGTATGACGAGCAGGTGAGGGCGAATGCACGGGAGGGGCGCGCGCGATGGTGCATGCCGTCCGATCTGCGGCGGCTTGGGCTTGACAGCTACATGGATGAAGTCCCCCGCGAGATACTGCAGATGTATTCTGATCTTGAGAGTGGACGCATCAAGGCTGTGACGGAGCCGCATGTGGGATTCTGGCAGGCGGCGAGCGACATCGTCAGCCGCAGATTCCTCGGGATGCTTCTGAGCGACGCGGGCAAGGATTTCGACTACAGGACGGCGCTGGAGTCGATCACTCAGGACGCAAACCGCGGTCTCATGTTCGATGCGGACAAGACGGAGATTGAGCGTCGGCGTCCGTTGGCGCGGGTCATTCTCGGGGTGGTCATGATCTGCGTCATGGTGTGCGTGTTTCTCGTCTGGCGAAGCGGACGCGTTCAGCCGCCGACAGAGTTAATTGAGGGAACCGGGAACAAGGGCTTCCGCAGGTGGCTCCCGTGGCTCTTCCTCGCCCCTGCCGTGGCGAGTGTCGCCGTATGGAGCTACTATCCGCTGATCAAGGGGGCTATGATGGCGTTTCAGGACTACAGGATCGTGGGGGACGCTACGTGGTCAGGACTGGACAATTTCATTCAGGTCGCATCCAATCCCGGATTCTGGAAGGCATGGCTTCGTACATTGCAGTATGTGGTCTTCGCGATTTCGCTCGGCTTCACGACGCCGGTGATTCTGGCGGTGCTCCTTACTGAAATCCCGAGAGGCAAGGTGTTTTTCCGCATGATGTATTTCATGCCGCATCTGACGAGTGCTCTTGTCATTATGCTTCTGTGGAAGCTGATGTTCGATCCCACGGAGAACGGCATGCTCAATCAGCTGCTTGCGGTGTTCGGGATTGCGCGCCAGTCGTGGCTCCAGGATCCGTCGATGGCGATGGTGTGCTGCATCCTTCCGGGAGTGTGGGCGGGGGCGGGCATGGCGTCCCTCATATACATAGCGGCTCTCGGCAGCCTTCCGCCGGACTATTACGAGGCGGCGGCGATCGACGGCGCCGGGATATTCGCGCGCTTCCGCCACATAACGATTCCTCAGCTCATGCCGCTCATGGTGATAAACTTTGTCGGTGCGTTCATTGCGGCGTTCCAGGGGATGGGTTCGATATTCCTTCTTACGTTCGGTGGCCCGGGCGACGCGACGAACGTCCTGTCGCTTGCCATCTGGAAGGAAGCCTACAACAACCTGAGATTCTCGACCGCCACGACGATGGCGTGGTTTCTGGGCGTGGCTCTCATTGGTTTTTCGTATCTCCAGATCCGATATCTCCGACGGGTGGAGTTCCGCAGTGCCGCCACGAACTGATTTCCAGTCGTGTGCACCAAATTCGGCGGTTGGGATAATCACGTGGAGAGCGAAGAGTGCCTTTTAACCGTCTGCAGCGCTTTTTGGAGTGCGGTTTTTGAATCGGTGGAAGAGAGAGAGATGCGCAGGAAGGACTCCGAGGGATTTCTTTTGGCCGAAAAACGGTAGGAGTGGCATACGCGGACGTTCTTCTTGAGAAGCGACTCTTCGATCTCCTGTCCAGATAGATGCGAGTGCGGCAATGGAACGGTGCGAAAGAAGTGAATTTCTCCTGTATTGCGAGCAAGCTTCGGAAATATCCTATCGAAGATACGGTTCATTTCAGCGGCGCGCCTTAGCTTCAGGGAAAGGATCTCGTCGGCCCGTCTGCTTAAGATGAGTTCGCTCATTATCTCGGCGTCAAGCGCACTGGATTTGATGGTAAATTTATGTAGGGCTGTCAGGAACTTCTCTTTGAAACGCAGGGGATAGGCGACAAAAGCGACGCGCAGTCCCGGTGAGATGAATCTGGTGTTGCCTGTGAGGTAGAACGTGCTTTCCGGCAGAAGGCTGGAAAACGAGACTCCATGAAGCGACGTGAGTGCGGCGTCATCCTCGATAACGATCAGGTTGTTTCGGTCAATGACCTTGGCAAGTGCCTTTTTCCTTGCTTGAGGAATTGTTGTCATTGTCGGGTTTGCACAGTTGGGCATGATAAAAACGCCGCGTAGCGGATGTTTTCGTGCGGCGAGTTCCAGTGCATCGTCCAGCATTCCATGCCTGTCATTTTCTATCGGCACAAGGCGAATGCGGAGAAGATTTGCGGCGCCGATGAGATTTGAGTAGGTGAACGTATCTACGGCCAGCGCATCGCCTGTGCGAAAGAATGATGCAAGGATTGTGGAAAGAGCATTTTGCACCCCGGGAAAAACCGCAATCTGGTCTGGCGTGGCGGAGACGTTGAACCTGTTGAGCCAGAAGGCCCCGGCGGCGCGGTGACGTGCGGCGCCATCGCGTTCGCTGTATGAGAAGAGGCGGGACGTATAATCCCGGCTCAGGATATCCCGTGCGGCCTCGATGATCAGGTTTGCCCCAACGGTGGGGAATGCCTGCACCGCGCCGAGATCGATAATCCTTCTTGAAATGGCGTCATCCGCTCCAGGATGCGCCGCTACGAATGTGCCGCGCCCTGTGACGCCATAGACAAGGGACCGCTCGCGGCAGATGTCGTATGCGCGGGTGACGGTTGTGAAGTTGACGTCAAGATAATCGGCAAGCAACCGTTGCGGAGGCAGGCGGGTGCCAGGCGGGAGCGTCCCGTCTTCAATGTCCTTCTCAAGAAGGGCCGCAAGGCTCGCATATTTTGGGCGGAACAGCCTCTCTGGACTTGGGTGCCATGTCAGCGGATGTGTAATGAAGTCATTTACCGGCATTATTGTAATCCATACAATTTGAAAATTGCAAGCATTATAGCATAGTGATACACTTGGCGGCAATTTGCAACCCAAATCATAAGGAGAAATCATGAAAGGTAAAATTTTCAATCCAACGCTTGCGGAGAATCTCAAAGGCGGTGTTATCATGGATGTGACGACGCCGGAGCAGGCGAAGATCGCGGAGGCCGCTGGCGCCTGTGCGGTGATGGCTCTTGAGCGCGTTCCGGCGGATATCCGGGCGGCGGGCGGCGTTAGCAGGATGAGCGATCCGGAGATGATATCCACGATAATGGAGGTGGTCTCCATTCCCGTGATGGCCAAGTGCCGGATAGGCCACATCGTTGAGGCGCGCATCCTTGAGTCGATCGGAATCGACATGATCGATGAGAGCGAGGTCCTATCGCCCGCAGACGACACAATGCACATAGATAAGAACAGATTCTCCGTCCCGTTCGTCTGCGGAGCGCGTAATCTTGGCGAGGCATTACGGCGCATCGGAGAAGGGGCGAAGATGCTGCGTACCAAAGGTGAAGCCGGCACGGGCGATGTTGTCCAGGCGGTGCGCCATATGCGTACGATGCAGAGTGATATCCGCAGAATAGCCGCGCTTAGGGAGGATGAGATCTATGAGGCGGCGAAGCAACTTGCCGCACCCCTTGAACTCGTGCAGTATGTCCATGCCAATGGCAGACTTCCTGTCGTCAACTTTGCTGCGGATATCACTCTGCATCGTAC
>SUVZ01000412.1 GCA_015061765.1 Lentisphaerota bacterium | reverse complement strand
TCCCTGTCGGAAGGCTTGCTATTGTCTAAAACGCGGGCCATATCGCAAATTATCATTATGAGCCAGGTGGGATAGACCGAAAATTTCATCAGGAGTGAGACGCGGGGGACTATTTGGAATTTCTGAGCACTAGGCCGCAGGGTTTATTTCGACAATGGTTTATGGTATAATTCATTGTCAAACGAATTTGAAAGGATTTGCAAATGAATGGATCTCTCCTGGAACTTGATGCGTTGACCGCAATCTCGCCAATCGACGGACGCTATGCCGGGAAATGCGCCGAACTGCGCGAGGTGTTCTCCGAGTTTGGCCTTGTCAAGCGGCGTGTGCTTGTGGAATGCGCCTGGCTTGAGGCTCTTTGCGATGCCAAGGAAATCCGTGAGTGCAAGTCGCTGACGGCCGCAGAGCGCAAGGCTCTCCGTGCGATAGCCTCAGGATTTTCCGTTGAGGACGCCTGTCGTGTGAAGGAGATCGAACGTACAACCAACCATGACGTCAAAGCCGTTGAATACTTTCTCAAGGAGAAGGTCTCCGGCACGTCGCTCGAGAATCGTTCGGAGTTCATTCACTTCGCCTGCACCTCTGAGGACATCAACAACATGAGCCACGCCCTCATGCTTCGTGACGGACAGCGGATTCTCCGTTCCGAAATGGACGCGGTCACCGCAAAGATCGTTGCCATGGCAAAGGAAACGGCGAAGGCTCCGATGCTCGCGCATACGCACGGTCAGCCAGCCTCCCCCACGACCGTCGGCAAGGAGCTTGCCGTCGTCGCGGCCCGTCTGAAGCGTCAGGCGGCGGAGATTGACAGGCTTGTGATGCCGGCGAAGATGAATGGCGCAGTCGGAAACTTCAACGCTCATCTTTCGGCATACCCCATGGTGGATTGGGAGAAGCTTTCCCGCAGTGTCATAGAGTCTCTGGGGCTACGCCAGAACAGGCTCACCACGCAGATTGAGTCACACGACGGCATTGCGGAGCTTTTTGATGCCGTTGTCCGCTGGAATTCCGTGCTTCTTGACTTCGACCGTGACGTGTGGATGTATGTGTCGATGGGATATTTCAAACAGCGCACGGTGAAGGGTGAGGTCGGCTCCTCAACAATGCCGCACAAGGTCAACCCGATAGATTTCGAGAACTCGGAAGGGAATCTCGGTCTTGCGAACGCGGTTCTCGGTTTCATGGCGCGCAAGCTTCCGATCTCCCGCATGCAGCGAGACCTTACGGACTCCACTACGCTCCGCAACATGGGTGTCGGTTTTGGATATGCGCTTATAGCGATCCGTTCAACCATCAAGGGGTTGGGAAAGCTTGAGCTGAACGAGACGCGTCTCGCAGAGGACCTGGATCACAATTGGGAGGTTCTTGCCGAACCCATCCAGACCGTCATGCGCAAGGTTGGCATGGACCATCCGTACGAGCGTCTGAAGGAGTTAACCCGCGGACGTCGCGTCACTGCCGAAATCATGAAGGAGTTTGTGAAGGGGCTGGATCTTCCCAAGACAGACAAGGCTCGCCTTATGAAGCTTACGCCTTCGTCCTACATCGGCATTGCAGAAAAGCTGGCCCGCATAGTCTGATCTGCAGTTATGGTGTAAATATCGATAGTTTTACTCAAAATGGTTAATAGTGCTGTTTTGAGTAAAATAATATCGTTTTGAATAATGGATGAGAATTTGACCAAGAGCGCCAATATCGGCAAGCGTGCTCCTGGCGACGATCCGAAGAACGACGCCTATGATATTGTCGGTCCGTGGTGCTTCACATGGAATTGGAAACAGGACTTGTCGGGTTTCTCGAAGAGGCTCTTCATGACTTCCGATCCTGCGAAGGTTGAGAAAACTTCCATGCCGCTGCTTACGGCAATGTTGAAGGCACGGACGACACCTGCCGAATGGAAGGTCAAATGCCGTGTTGACCGCGATTCGGAACTGCTGAAGATGTATCTTCTGCCGTTTGGGTATGAGATCTACGAATTCATGCAACAGCAGAAGAAGCGCCCTGTGTTCGGCGTGAAAGGCCGCATATCACCGAAAGAAGCGGATTGATGGTATAATATCTGCTGTAATTTGCCTGTAATGTTCGCCGAAAGGAATAAAACGATGACAAAATCACTTGTGGCGGGGATTGTTGCTGGATTGACGGCCAGTTCGCTTTTTGCCGCGCAACCAGCAGCAACGGCTCAGGTTTTGGTTGATCTCTCAAAGGAACTTGGTGCCATAAAGCCGATGCATGCGGTCAATAACGGACCTTCCGTGAAGAAACCGGGAGGAGACCAGAAGGCCGGAAACTTCGAGGACTATAAGGCTGCGCGGATCCCGTTCGCCCGCACTCACGACTCTGTCAATTGTGTTCCTGGCGGTGCGCACACCTGTGACATCAACGCCATATTTCCAGACTTCGAGGCGGATGAGAATGATCCGAAGAACTACGACTTCGTGTTCACGGATCACTATCTCGACAATATCCGTCGCGCAGGGACGGAAGTGTTCTTTCGGCTTGGGCAGACGATTGAGCACGGGCCCAAGAAGTACGGTGCCTTGCCTCCAAAAGACTATGCCAAGTGGGCGCGCATCTGCGAACATGTGATCAGACACTACAATGAAGGTTGGGGATGGGGAGTGGATAAGGCCCATACGACCGTGAACATTGCGTGGTCCAATCAGTTCAACATAGTCTATTGGGAAATATGGAACGAGCCGGATCTGGATCCGTCTGACAACGGGTTGCCGAAGAATCCCCGTTGTTGGGGCGGAACGGTGACGAATTTCTTCAATCTGTACGAGACGGCGGCAAAGCGCTTGAAGGGTAAGTTTCCGCACCTGAAGATCGGAGGCCCTGCGCTTTGCGGACGGTTCGATTGGGGAGAGCGGTTTCTTGCGTATTGCCGCGACAATGACGTTCCGCTCGACTTCTTTTCATGGCATACATACGCCACTGAGCCGAAGCAGATTGCTGACAGAGTGGTTTGGGTTAGAGGTCTTATGGACAAGCATGGATTCCAGAAGTCGGAGTCAATTCTGAATGAGTGGAATTACGTCAAGGGCTGGGTTGATGACTGGCCGTATTCACTTGAGGTGGAGTCTGGAAGGTTTGCTCAGAAGGGCGCGGCGTTCATTGCGGGTACGATTGTAGATTGCCAGTCTGTACCTGTCGATATGTTGATGTTCTATGATGCGCGTATTAATTCGGGAATGAACAATATGTTCACTCACGCGACATATCATCCTATGAAAGGATACTATCCGTTCTATGCTTGGTCTAAACTTCTGGATTGCGGTATTCAGGTCGCATGCTCGGTGAAAGAAGGGCGCGGTAAGGAATCCAATGCTAATACAGGAACTGTATTCAAGAGCGACATTGGCAAGCCGGTTGGAAGTTTCCGGGCGGTGGCGGCAAAGAAAAAAGACGGATCAGGGGCGGTTTTTGTAGTTCGCTACTCGGAAGACAACAACGTTACCGATACGGCAACTGTGAAGATTGTCGTGCCGGGTGTTTCGCTTGTGAACGCCCGTTGCCATCTGACGGATGCAGTGCGCACATATACGGAGGTTCCGTTGGATATCCAGCCTGGCGGCGAAGGCATTATACGTATGCAGCCCAATTCCTTCGCATTTATTGAGTGGTGATACAGTATTGTGACTCATTGCTATCCCGCCTATGGGATAGCAATGCGCCTATTATATCAAAATATCCAATTGTCCAGGTTGTCTATGTCATGGCGTCACCATCTAATTTCCCATGTCGCGGTGAAAGCAAAAGTGGACAGCTGTGGAGAGCAAAAGCGGAATGGCTTTTCAGTAAGGAATGACTTTTCAGTAAGGGTAAAGTAGGTTTCATGCCCTGTTTACAGGGG
>SUVZ01000411.1 GCA_015061765.1 Lentisphaerota bacterium | reverse complement strand
CTGCAATGCGCCTCAGCGCTTCACCAAGATCGCGCGCTCCGCACACAAACGGCGTCTTGAACGCCTGCTTATCGACATGCATCACGTCGTCAGCCGGAGAAAGCACCTCGCTCTCGTCAATGCAGTCGATACCGATGGCTTCGAGAATGCGAGCCTCGGCGATGTGGCCGATGCGGCACTTCGCCATCACGGGGATCTTCACGGACTCCTTGATCTTCACGATCATCTCCGGATCGCTCATGCGGGCGACGCCGCCTGCAGCACGGATATCGGCTGGAACGCGCTCAAGCGCCATGACCGCAACGGCACCTGCATCCTCGGCGATCTTCGCCTCATCAGGAGTGGTGACATCCATGATCACTCCGCCCTTGAGCGTGCGGATGAAATCACGGTTCTTCTTCATCTGTTCTGTTACCATCTTATTTGACCTTTCTGCGCCGTCTGGCGCTTCTGAAAAAACAGGCGTGGTATTCTACGCATCAAGGATGGTCAATACAATAAATGAATTGTATGGAATATAATGGCCAGATGTGCTACACTTGCACCCCATATGCCGATAAATTCGTTCGACAACTATCACTTGAGCTGGAAGCCCGACAGAAGCAGGCTGTCGGCTCCGATATACCTGTCGCTCGCCGCAATGCTTGAGAACGACATCCTTTCCGGTGCCATTCCGCGCGGGACCCGTCTGCCGCCGCAGCGCGAACTCGCCGACTGGCTGGATATAGATTTTACCACCGTCACCCGGGCATTCAACGTAGGCCGCGAAAAGAACCTCATATACGGAATAACGGGACGCGGCACCTTCGTATCCCCAGCACCCGGAAACGCCTCACCGGAGATTGCGATAGGCGGCGACACGATTGACCTTGGAACCGTGAGTTCGTTCCCAGCCCTTTCCTACGGAATTGTCGAGGCCATGAAATCCGTAACTGAAAGCGGACACATTGAGCGTCTCTTCACATACTCCAGTCCAGGAGGTTCCCCGCACCACATCGCCGCCGGACGGCGTCTCCTCGAAACATATAACGTCCATGCTCCCAAAGATGGCATCGCTGTGTTTGCCGGCGCCCAGAACGCGATATCCGTGTCGCTTCTTTCCGTTTTCGCTCCCGGTGACGCGATCGCAGTCGACCCCTACACCTACTCCAACCTGATCGAAAGCGCACGGCTCGCGCATGTCAGGCTTGTCCCCGTTGAAGGGGACGCTGGAGGGATGCGTCCAGAGGAACTAGACCGTCTCACGAGAAAACACCGGATAAAAGGTCTCTTCACCATGCCGCAGGCGGCGAACCCCACCGGTATAACGCTGTCGGAGAAACGGAAAGATGAACTTGCCGCCGTCGCAAAGGCGCATTCGCTGACCATAATTGAAGACGACATATCTCCATTCGCACCATCACCGGAACGGCATCCATTCTTCGAGCGCAATCCCGACTCGACCATATACATCGCAGCCTACACCGCGATGCTTGCCCCTGCGTTCAGAATAACCTATGCCGCATTTCCGGCAACATTCCGCGACCGGCTTCTGAAGGGACTGTTCCTGCTCAACATGAAAGCCGGATCGATCGACGCTGAAGTCGTATCCGAGCTGATTCTCTCCGGAACAGCCCTGCGCATAATGGCGGCGAAACGAGAGGCTGCGGTTAAGGCCAACGAAATCTTCGATCGCACATTTCCAAAATTCGCTTTGGGAAAACAGTCCAGGAAGCAGGGACTGTTCCCGTTCTTCAGGAAAATTCCTCTCCCACCTTCTCCACTTTCAGGACCAGAGGCCGAAGAGTTCTTCCGCAAGAGGGGCATCGCCGTCATGCATTCCTGCAGATTCGCAGTCGGCAAGGCGCGCCAGCATGACTTCCTGCGCATATCCCTTTCCTCCGTCCACAGCGAAAGAAAACTTGAAGAAGGCCTCAAACGCCTCAAAACAGCCATCAAGGACATTCCTTCCTAATAGAATTCTCGCCCCTCTAGCCATCATCACTTCTTCGAACCTTGAATGCGGCCTTGCGCATCACGATATGTAGTCTTGCCGTAGCGGTCAGTCTCAGAACTTCCCTGCTTACGCCCCAACGAATCACGGTAGGTGGTTTTACCGTACCGATCCACTTCGGCCGTTCCTTGCTTGCGCCCCATCGCATCGCGATATGTCGTCTTCGCCTCAACAGCAAAAACGCACCCCACACAAACAACTCCAACAACAACTGTTTTGACAATATTTTTCATAGCGTATTCCTTTTAATTTAATACAACATTCAGTTTAGGCACATCTTACTCAAAAACCTGACAAAAAATTTTTTCTCCGTAGTCCATTGCTATACCATACTGGACTATCCCCATTGCGGGAAAATGCTGCCGAGGCGACCCTGAGGCGAGTGGTCGCGCAAACGCCCGTCTGCGCTGGACGCAACTGAAAACGCCAGTTCTGTTCTGCAGAATATGTAGAACAAATCCAATTTGAGATGATCTGTGATGATTTGTGGACAATCCCCTTCGCTTCCGCCCTTAACCTAAAAACTTCACCTCACCCCAAGACCTCCACCTTGACCTGCATCCTCTTTCGATAGTTATTTGCTCAAGATTTCGCACCGAAATCTCATAATAAGACGAGAATATTCCGAACAGAATTCTCATTTGTGTCTAGAGAGCCGGAAACAAGAGAATTAATCCGAATTGAAATCTCATTTTGCGGTGACAAATCTCACGGCTATGGGATCTTGAAGTGTTATCGGGAAATATTTGGAGTGAATAATTGGGGTGGGACTCTAAAAAGAGTTCGATTAAGCCCTTAACTTTGCCAATTTTGAAACTTATCTCTATTTCTCCAGAATCCACACCACCAACGGCAAGATTTCCTGATTGACTTTTGAAGGACTTTTGAAGGGTCCCTACAAGAATCAACAGAAATCATCCAATTAATCAAATATCTACCCACTCTTTTTAACTTATCTCACTCTTCTTGAAGGGTATGTCCCCTTATTTCCCCTGACAAACAACTTCTCATGGTTCGGAAGGACTATCGCCGAACTTTACCGGGCGCGATGGGGAATTGAGACCTTCTTCAAGGAGATAAAGCAGACCTGTCAGATACACGATTTCATCGGCTACAGCGAGAATGCGGTGAAGTGGCAGGTATGGGCGGGCCTTATCGGGCATCTGCTTTTGAGGTACATCCGCCACCTTGCAAAGTGGAAGCACAGCTTTTCGCGACTCGCGGGCGTGGTGCGAGGAAGCCTCTGGCTGAAGAAGAAACTCCTCTCGCTTCTGGAACTTTATGGGACAGCAGGGTCGGTGATTCTACGGATGCCACGCACGAAAAGCCTTTATTTTCAGCCTCTTTTGAACTTCGCCAACGCCCCCAATGGGACAGAAGGGTCGTAAAACCCCTTAAAATGGGGGTGTTTACGGATTCTGCTTGTTTAGAGGGTTTAAAACCCACCGCAAAAACTGCTCAAAATCACTGTAATGCAGCCAAAACTCATGACTACAACATCCCTTCATGCCCTTAATGGGATGCTAATGAGAGGAAGCAATACTATTGACGCAAAACCAAACATTGCAAACATATATACTGGTTTTATAGTTTTTGCCATAACAAAATCTTTCGTTTAATTCGTTTGTGAACAGATATAATCAACCCGACATTTAGGATAATAGCAAAAAGATTTTTTTTTTCAACGATAAATTGCCGATATGTCGCGACTTGGGTGGGCCGCTGCATTTATGCAAAAAGGAGCAAATAAAGCTTGACTTTTTCCGTATTCTATAGTATTATATAGAGCATGAAAAACAAAGCAGCATTATCATCCCGTTCCCGCTCCGAGATTCTCGGCGCCATCGCTTCAATTCCACGTGCCGTCCAGGGCAAAA
>SUVZ01000410.1 GCA_015061765.1 Lentisphaerota bacterium | reverse complement strand
GCTGTTTTCGGCAACGACTATCCCACTCCGGACGGCACAGGTGTGCGCGACTACATCCATGTCGTCGATCTCGCGAACGCACACCTCAAGGCTGTGGAGAAGCTCGGAAAGGTTGACGGATACGGACTCAAGATCATCAATCTCGGAACCGGCAACGGCTATTCGGTGCTTCAGATCGTCAAGGCCTTCGAAGCGGCGTCAGGCAGGAAGGTTCCGTATGCGATCAAGGCGCGTCGCCCCGGTGACGTGGGGGAGGTGTGGGCGGATCCGTCGTTCGCCGCAAAAGAGCTTGGCTGGAAGGCCGAGCGCGGCATCGAGAGGATGTGCGAGGATCTCTGGCGCTGGCAGTCCATGAATCCGTACGGATTCAGGAAGGGTGATTGACGGTTGGTGGTTGATGGATGGTAGCTGATAGATGGATATTTTTGATCAGATACTGGAGAATCTGGAGCTCGAGAGGGATCTGGGGACGCGCACGGTCGAGATAGACCGTGCGCTTCTTGTCCCACCGTCAGCCGAACGGAAGACGAGTTCGCTGCAAGATCCGGTTGCTGCAGGAGAGGGTGCGAAAGCGTCCGCTGTTCCAGAGGCTTCCGGTAAAACAGTCGCAGTTTCTGTGTCATTGCCTCGGCGGGAAAGACCTGCATCGCCGATATCCGTCGCTTCTCAGAATCTGAAACAGGATGTCGTTCCGGTAGATAACGGCGTACCGGCGGCATCGGATTGCGACATGGCGTTCTTCACAGGGCGGCCGCTTTCTCCTGCGGGTATGGAGGCGATGGAAAAGGTCTTTGCCGCAGTCAGAAGGATCAAGCCCGGCGTCACCCTGTGCATCAACGAGGATCGCAAGTCGAGGGTGTGCGTGCTTCTCGGATCCGATGCGCTGCTAAAACGGCTTCCGACCGCGCGGCCAGTGCGCGGCGACTGGGTCGCCGTCAATGGCGTGCCCGCAGTGATGACGTTCTCTCCGGATTACATCTTCTCCCATTTCCGAGAAGGTTCTCCGAACATGGATAAGGCCAAGCGTGAAATGTGGAATGACATCAGGCTGGCGGTTGCGCGGCTTTGATGTCGCGGTGTGTTTCAGGCGTACAGCTGAAAGGTTATGGGTCATGAAAAGGCAATGGATGTGGTTCGGCGGTTTTACCGCGCTGTTCTCCCTGGCGGTGGCGTATGTGTTCTGGGGCACGTGGTCTCCGGACGTGACATTCATCCAGCCTGACTGTGCGATCGTTTTCCATCAGGATTTCTTTCTCAGAAAATGGAGCGAGTTCTGCGGCGGCGGTTCGCTGGTGCCGTGGGAGCTGCGCAATCTGCTCGGAGGCCCGTATGTGTGGCAGGAACTCCAGTACGCCGCCGCGATGTATCTGGCCGCGCTTGGCGTCGTGTACTACCTGAAGGGACGCGGTTTGCCGCCTCTTGCCTGCTACGGGGCCGGCGCGGCGTATGGTCTCATGGGGTACAACTTCACGCTCTATTCCGCCGGACACCTCGGTTGGTTTGAATTGCTCACGTGCGCACCGTTCTGTTTCGGGCTCATAGACCGCTGCGTCCGCAAGGGGCGTTGGCTGAACTGGATACTGCTCGGCGGTCTTCTTGCCTGGGGCGGAGTCCATCAGCCCGACATATGGCTTCTGTTTACGCTGTTCTCGTTTGTGTACGGAATGTTTCGTCTGCTTGCCGCCGTGTCCGGCGAGCAGGGCGCCGGTTGCCGCCGCAGGGTTGTCGTGAGGGTCCTGTCGGGGACGCTGGTGACGGCGGTCGTCATGGTGGCCGCTGGCTGGCCGCAGCTTTACAATGCGATCTTCGTGCAGACAGCCAACCGCGACAGGCAGATATCCGAGTCTGCGGGACAGATCCAGAATTCCGCCGGAAACGTCAAGGACTCCGCCGTGGAGAGGGAGAAACGATACGTGTTCTGCACAAACTGGAGTCTGCCGCCGGACGAGACTCTGGAATTCATTGTGCCGAATATCAATGGTGCCTCAAGCGATGTGCGCGTCACTCCGCGCAACCAGTACCGCGGACGCATCGGGATGCAGGTCGCGCCGGGCCGCTGGGCGCCTTATCGTCAGCATTCGCTCTACATGGGATTTCTCACGGTCTGCTTCGCATTCTTAGGCGTGTTGGGCATCATGCGGAGGAACCGTGATGATGGATTGGACGCATCCGGACAGCCGGGCAATCGCGCCGAAATCATCTTCTGGTCGGCGTCCGCCGTCGTGATTCTCCTGATCGCGTTCGGCGCGTTCACTCCATTTTACAGACTGGTTTTCGCGCTTCCGATGGGCGACTATATCCGCTGTCCCGTGAAGCTTGTGCATCTTGTTGAATGGTGCATGGCGGTGTTGGCAGGATTTGGTGTGGCCAATCTGCTCTCCATGCGCTTTGCCCGGAATGCTCACGTTGTCGCATCCGTGGTGGTCGGATTGCTTCTTCTGGCGAACATGTTCAATCTTGCCGCAGAGGACGCGAAGTTCTGCGCGGTGGATCCGGTGGATACGATTCGCATTACAGTGGCCAAGGAGACGGGCACTCCGTCCTTGGGGTTCGCCATGGATGCCGGTGCGCGTCTGGGAGAGGACGAATACCTGTTTGCGGGCGGCACGGCATTCCGTGACAACACGGCGCTTAAGGATGCGCTGGCCAAGGGTTCGTATGCGCCGGTGTCATTCTGGAACTTTCATGGAGGCCGCCTCGTGAAGACGATTCGCGAACGTGCGGGATTCGCTTTGCTCAAGTCTTCCAGTCCGACGGCGAAGCGTCCTGAATACACAATGGTCCCCGGCGTTGCCGCAACGATTTCTCTTCTGTCATCATGTCTGGTGTGCATCGCCGGATTCATGAAGCTTTCAAAGAATGGTTAAACCCCGGAAATTCCAAAGCCACAATTTTTCGTGGCAGGGAGTTGTGGGGGTAGAGCGCTTGCCGCATGGGGGCGAAGGACGGCAAGCGCTTGGCCCCTAAGATTATTTTCCAGCCTTTGCAGCCCGTCTTGCATTCCCAGGGGGCGTATCTGTGTTTTTCACCCTGCGTTTTGAGATTGGAGACAACCGGAACAACCGGTAAAAACAACCTTGACAGAGGTGCGCGGGCTAACACACCCGCCAGTTATAGAGTGCCGCGCAGGAATGCGCCTGTCGCGAGATGCACCTGTCGCGAAGCGATCAGGTTCCTCGACGAGCAAAGCGAGGAGCTTTCGCGAAGCGAAAGTCGCAAGAGTGTGCGCGGTCGGGTCGGGTGAGCGAAGCGAACTGCGAAGCAGCCTCAAGGCCCGCGCGCGGCGGTAAAGAAGATGTTGTTTTTATAAGTTGTACCAGTTGCTTACAAAAGAATCTATAGGCAAGTTGTTTCAAATAGTTGTCTCCGATCATCGGAAGGCTCAACGGTGAATTACGACATCAGGAAAATTTGCGAAGCAAACGGGTGTTTGTGTCCTGAAATATATGTACGCCGCAAATGCTTCAAAAAGAGAAATGTCATGATTTATGATGAATCCTCGGGGGGTAGTGTCGAGAGGGGCGGAAAGATTTATCCGGCCGCATCTGTTCTTTGCACTATGGGTGCGGACGCTACGAAAGGGACGGTAGGCTACGACCGCTTGCGAGGGCACGGACCACGAGGGATGCTCCGCTTTGGCAGTCGCCGACACAATAGATGTTGGATTCCGGTCTGCTGACGAGCGTTGTCCTTGGCGTTTGGGAGAGCGCAAGCTGTCGGACGATGGGATGATCGGACGGCACTCCGGTGAAGCCCATCGCCAGGAGGACAAGGTCTGCTCCGATCGTCTCTTTCGAGCCGGCGCGGGGTGTGAACCTGACCGGCTTGCCGTCCGCGGTGAAGTCCCAGTCGACGCTTTCGACTTCCACGCCGGTTATCCGG